>NZ_RZOM01000587.1:0-3854 GCF_003999175.1 Mesorhizobium sp. M7A.F.Ca.ET.027.03.2.1
CTCCTGGGCCATCGCGCTGCCGGCCGACAGGATGACGGATGCGACCAACGCCGCCAACAAACCAGTTCTCGACAACAGCTTCTTCCTTGTTCTCACAGCGGCCTGCCGCCTTCTATTTCCCGCCGCCGCATCAGATATTGTCACTGCACATAGCCGACAGGCTGGCCGGTGACGGGGTGCGCGAACACGCCCATCTCCACACCGAAAATGCCTTTCAGCACATCGCTACGCATGATTTCGCCTGGCGTGCCGCGCGTCAGCAGCTTGCCGTCCTTGAGCGCGATCAGTTCGTCGCAGTAGCGCGCCGCCATGTTGGGATCGTGCAGCACGACGACGACACATAGGTCGCGTTTGCGGCTGAGCTCCTTGACCAGCCCGAGCACCTCGACCTGATGGGCGATGTCGAGTGCCGAAATCGGCTCGTCGAGCAGCATGACGCCGGCGTTCTGCGCCACCAGCATGGCGAGCCAGGCGCGTTGGCGCTCGCCGCCCGACAATTCGTCCACCAGCCGGTCGGCAAAACCCTCCATATCGGTCAGGGCCAGCGCCTCCTCGACATGCTGCCTGTCCTCGGCGCGGAAACGGCCAAGCGCGCCATGCCAGGGATAGCGCCCGAGCGTCGCCAGTTCGCGCACGGTCAGGCCGGTCGCCGCAGGCGTCGTCTGCGGCAGATAGGCAAGCGCGCGGGCAAATTCGCGGGCACCCCATTGCGGCAACGGACGTCTGGCGAAAGTGATGGCGCCTGAACTCGTCGGCTGCTGGCGCGCCATGAGCTTGATAAGCGTCGACTTGCCCGAACCATTGTGGCCGATCAGCCCATAGACGCGCGAGCGCTCCAGTTCGAGCGAAACCGGACCGAGCAGCGTCCGCTCGCCGACGGCAAAGCGCACCGCGTCGATATGGAAGGCAGTCTGGGCATCAATTCCAGCCATGCTCATGGCTTTTCTCCAGTGCGGCCGCCCGCATTTCCAGATTCCGGCATTTCGACGGGTCGTGCCCGGTTGACTATGAAACATGACCTTACTAGTCAACATTGAAGATGACTGCAACGATCAACAAATCGTCGCGACCGGCAATATCGGCACGAAAATTTGGAAACAGGGGGCGCAAAGGATGATTTCAGGACATGGACCGATTTGGCGGAACCGGATAGCGCGCAAGCGCCTGCTGATCGCAACGGTGTCGCTGCCGGCCCTGCTTGGCTGCGGCCATGCACTGGCCCAGGAGACGGTCACCACCACCCTAGACCCGATCAAAGTCCAGGAACGTGTCGAAAGCGCTTTCGGGCCGGTCAAGGGCTACGTTGCCACAAAGGGCTCCACCGGCACCAAGACCGACACGCCGCTGATCGAGACGCCGCAATCGATATCGGTCATCACCAGGGACCAGATGGAAGCGCAGGCCGTCGACAGCCTGAACAGCGCGTTGCGCTACACACCCGGCGCCACCGGCAATCTCTACGGCACCGACAATCGCGGCCTCGGCCTGCAGTTGCGCGGCATTTCGAACGCCAGCGGCGTCTTCTACAGGGACGGGCTGCAGCTCAAGGAGAGCAATTTCACCCTGTTCACCGCACTCGATTCCTATGGCGCGGAACGCTACGAGGTGCTGCGCGGACCGGCGTCGGTACTTTATGGCCAGGCAAGCCCCGGCGGCATCATCAACTATGTCAGCAAGCGGCCAACCGAGGAAAACCTGCGCGAGGTCGAATTCGGTGGTGGCAGCTTCAACCGGTATGAAGGCAAGTTCGATTTCAGCGGCGCGGTGAACGCCGACAAGTCGCTGCTGTTTCGTCTCACCGGTGCCGCTCACATGGGCGACACGCAGACCGATTTCGTCAAGGACGACCGCATCTTCATCGCGCCGGCGATCACCTGGCAGCCCGATGCCGACACCAGCCTGACCATCCTCGCCAACTATCAGCGCGATCGCTCGGGCTGGGCGATGCAGTATCTGCCTGCCTACGGCACGGTCATACCGGGCAAGGACGGCAAGTACCTGCCGAACAGCATGTTCGTCGGCGAACCCGGCTTCGACTCCTACAACAACGACCAGGCTTCGATCGGCTACGAATTCGACCACCGTTTCAACGAAACCTGGCAGGTTCGGCAGCATGCCCGCTACGTCCACCTCACCCACACCGAGGAGGGCGTCTTTGGTGGCGGGCTGACGGACTCGAACGGCCTGGAACCTTCAAGCGGCGACTACTACCGTTATGCAGATGCCGGCGGCACCAAACTCAGCGGCGTCACCATCGACAACCAGGCACAAGCCGATTTCGACACCGGGCCGCTCGCCCACACGCTGCTCGTCGGCCTCGACTACAAACGCTATACTTACCGCGACTATGCCTCGGAAGGGACCGTCGAGGACGGTTTCAACGTCTTCGATCCGATTTACGGGTACCCGATCACCGATCTGACGCCCTACACCGATACCGACACCACCCAGCAGCAGGTCGGTCTCTATGCGCAGGACCAGGTAAAGCTCGGCAACTGGCGGCTGACCCTTGGCGGCCGCCAGGATTGGTCGGACGCCAAGGTCTACGACAATCTGGCCGGCGGCTACATTCCCGAGCAGAAGGACAACGCCTTCACCAGCCGGGCGGGGCTCGTCTATCTCGCCGACAACGGGCTTGCGCCCTATGTCAGCTACTCCGAATCGTTCCAGCCCGTGGCCGGCGCCGACAGCGACGGCAATCTGTTCATGCCCGAGACCGGCAGGCAGTACGAGATCGGGCTGAAATACCAGCCGACCGGCTGGAACTCCTTCATTACGGCATCGGTTTTCGACCTGACCCGGCAGAATGTCGTGCGTTCCGGTAATGAGGGCTCACCCAACGATCTGTTCCAGACCGGTGAGATCCGTTCGCGCGGCGTGGAACTGGAAGCCGTGGCGAGCCTGGATGCGGGCCTCGATCTGAGAGCGGCCTACACCTATCTCGACACCAGGATCACCAAGGCGACTTCTGTTGTTGATGATAATGGGAGTTCGATCAGCAATGAAGGCAATACGCCC
Source organism: Mesorhizobium sp. M7A.F.Ca.ET.027.03.2.1 (assembly GCF_003999175.1). Taxonomy (NCBI): domain Bacteria; kingdom Pseudomonadati; phylum Pseudomonadota; class Alphaproteobacteria; order Hyphomicrobiales; family Phyllobacteriaceae; genus Mesorhizobium; species Mesorhizobium sp. M7A.F.Ca.ET.027.03.2.1. The sequence goes on from NZ_RZOM01000587.1 coordinate 3,019, forward strand.
TTCGGCGTGCCGAAGCATTCCGCGTCGCTGTGGGCGAATTACACCTTCGGCAGCGGCCGCCTGGAGGGCCTGGGGCTGGGCGCGGGTGTCCGCTATGTCGGCTCGACCTATGGCGACGACGCCAACAGCTTCAAGGTCCCATCGGTCGTGCTTGCCGACGCGGCGGTGCATTACACCTGGCAGAACGCCACGCTCAGCCTCAATGCCAGCAATCTGTTCGACAAACGCTATGTCGCCTCCTGTTTCTCTTCGGGCTTCGGCTGCTTCTACGGCGAAGGCCGCAGGATCAACGGTTCGGTGAAATACACATGGTAGAAGCAATGTGGCGGGCCGGCCCAAAATGGCGGCGCTGACACGGCGCCAGTATCTTGCCGGCCTCGCCGCGACCGGCCTCGCTTTGCCGGGCGGCATGGCACGCGCGGCACCTGCCCGCGTCGTCTGCCTGGAATGGACATCGGCCGAACTGGTGGTCTCGCTCGGCCTGTCGCCGCTCGCCGTCGGCGACACCAGAGGTTATGGCGACTGGGTGCAGGGCCCGGCGCTGCCGCAGGCCACCATCGACCTGGGATCGCGCAGCGAGCCCAATCTCGAACTGCTTCGGGAACTGCGGCCCGACCTGATCGTCGGCGCCTATGGCTATGGCTTGGACGAGAACAGCTTCACCAGATTGGCGCCGACCTTCAACGTGCCGTTCTACAGCGGCAAGGCTCCACCTTACGCGCAGGCGCAACAGGTGACGCTGCAGCTTGGCGACATGCTCGGCCGCAGGACGGAAGCAGAAAACCTTGTCGGGCGCACCGAAGCCTCGATCGCCCAAGCGCGTGCCAGGCTGGAGC
>NZ_RZOM01000588.1:0-3849 GCF_003999175.1 Mesorhizobium sp. M7A.F.Ca.ET.027.03.2.1
CCCTTTGTGGCGCCCGAAACGCCGCCGCGCAGCCGGTGCACATCCTCGCCCATGATGATGATGCGCGCGTCCTGCTCCATGGCGCGCGCAATCACCTCGGACGCGGCAACCATGAACTTGACCGGCCTGGTGTCGGCCGGCGGCACGTCCTCGATCTCGAGGAAGCGCTCGCCCTTCAGTTCGGAAAGATCGCCGCGGATCTGGTTGTCGACGTCGCTTGGGTCCGGCCACAGATGATCAGGAATGCGCAGCGCGTTGCCGCTCATCTCGGTCAGGGAATCGGCAGCGGTGTTGACCACCTCCATGACGCGCTGGTCGAGTGTACCGAGGTCCGAAGCGTTCAGGATGCCCATCGTCTTCAGGCGAGCCGCCATCGTCGCAAGCGGGTCGCGCGCTTTCCAGACGTCTTCCTCGGCGCGCGTGCGGTAGCCGAATTCGCTGCCCGGGCGGGCGCCGCTCTGGTGTAGAAACCGATAGCAGAGCGCCTCGACCAGCACCGGGCCGCCGTCTTCCTCAATCGTCCGGCGCGCCTCGCGCATGGCATGGTGGACTGCCACCACATCCATGCCGTCGCATTCGATGCCGCGAAAGCCGAGCATAGGTCCGCGCGAGGCCAGCCGCGTCTCTCGCGTCTGCTCATTGATGTGCGTGGAGACGGCATAGAGATTGTTTTCGGCGAAAAAGATCACCGGCAGCCGGTAGAGCGCGGCGATGTTCATCGCCTCATAGGCCGGCCCTGCCATCATCGTGCCGTCGCCGAAGAAGGCGACCGAGATGTTGCCGGTGCCGAGCAGTTTGTCGGCGAGCGCATAGCCCGCCGCGTGCGGCAGGTTGCCGCCGATAATGGCGCTGGTGCCTGGGATGCCGGAGGCATCGTCGCGCATATGCATCGAGCCGCCACGGCCGCCGCAATAGCCTGACTTGAGGCCCATGATCTCGGCCATCAGGCCGCGAACCGATCCCTGCATGCCTGGGTTGAAAGCATCATGCAGCGGGTCGAATCCGCCGGGCGTCTGCGCGTTGACAAGCTTGGCCAGCACCTGGTGATGGGCACGGTGGGTGCCGTTGATGCGGTCGCCGGTGCCGAGCACGGACATGGCGCCGACCGCCGTGGCCTCTTGTCCGATGCTGGCGTGGGCCGGACCATGCACCAGCCCGGCATTGGCCAGATCGAGCACCTTTTCCTCGAAACGGCGGATGAGCAGCATCTGGTGATACCAGCGCACCAGGCTCGACACCTCGGCGTCGGTCCAGTCCGAATCATCGACATCTAGCCGCAACCAGGGCGCCGATGGCTGGATCGATGTCTGCTGGACCATGTCAGCTATTTCCGCTCTGGTAGATGATATATCAAATATTTTCTCAGTCGATTGGGCCGTTCATTTTTCCTGGGGGCACGACGCTGGCAAGAAGGTTGCAGGCAAATGGAATTAAATTTCATTTTTGCGAGAAGGCAAAGACTAAGCCGGGACGGCGCGGTTCCGCAAGAGGAATTTTGAGACTGCTAGCAGCGCCGATGTCGGTTTCTTGGGCCGACAGGTTTTCTCACGTATTGGATATTGGTATGATATAATCACACCGACATTATAGGAGAAATCATGGCTGCCACCGAAAAGCGCACCTTCAGCCTGCCAACAGAGCAGGCTGCTTTCATCGACCGTCTCGTTGAATCAGGAACCTACGCGACCAGCAGTGAAGTGATCCGCGCCGGCCTTCGCGCCCTGCAAGAGCGCGACGCGGCCGTAGAGCGCTGGCTCCGCGAGGAGGTTGTGCCGACCTATGACAGGTGGAAGGCGGATCCTTCCCGAGTTATCCCAGCCAACCAGGCTTTTGACGACATCCGCGCTCACCACGCCGCCCGCTTTAAGAGGGATGTGTGAAGCGCCGGCATATTGTTCTGTTGCCGGAAGCCTTAGCGGACTTAAGATGGATATACGACACCATCGAGATCGCCGCCGGCAACGTCACGGCCATACGCTATATCGAGCGTATCGAAGCCTACTGCCAGGGTCTCGACTACGCCTCGGAGCTCTGCGGCCAGGGCCTTCGGGTTGTCCGTTTCGAGCGCCGTGTAACGGTGACCTTTACAGTGGAATCCGACCAAGTGGTGATCTTCCGTGTGTTCTATGGCGGCGCCAATTGGGAGGATGAGCTCTAACCTGCAACGGGAAAAGCGTAACCCGCTTAGCTGTCCGAACCCGGGCTATCGGTCGACCCGATGCTGGAAGAACTGCAAAAACAATTCCCGCTCCGTGGTGATGTCGAGCTTCTCGTAGATGCGCCGGCGATGGTTCTTGACCGTGCCGACGGTGATGCCGAGGCGTTCGGCGATGTTGGCCGTCGGGTGACCGGCGAGGATCAGTTGGACCAATTCCCGCTCGCGTAGTGACAGCTCCGGCCACAGGCTGGCTGGAATGGTCGGTTCCCGCCGGGGCGAGGCGCCGGGGCCTGTCGGCGCTGACGTGCGGGAGAATTCCGTTCCGCGCGCCTTGATGTCGAGCGCATGCAGCGCCTCGAACACCGGCAGCCGTTCATCCAGCAGGGCGATCTCGCTGTCCTTGAATGGCGTGGTCGAGCGGTCGAGGAAGATGCCGAGGCACCAGTCGCCGCCGTCCGCCAGCATGATGCCGACCTCGTCGCAGATCTCCGACTGCGCCAGGAAGCCGGCTATGTACTGGCCGCGCTTGGCCTCATCGTTGGCAAGCCGTTTCAGCGGCATGATGCCCAGCCTTCGCTCGCGTCGCCACGACGCATAGAACGGGTCGAAGACATAGTAATTGTCGAGATAGCGCCGGACCATTTCGTCCGAGAAGCGTCGGTGTTTGATGAATTCGGGTGTCTGCGTCGTCGAATAGCGCGTCACCGTGACGAGGTCGTGCTCGATATCCGCGCCGATCAGGTCGATCAGGCAGTCGACATGCCTGTCCGTGCCGGTGGCGGCGATCGCTTTGGCGAGCGGCGCCCAGATGGTCCCCATGCGCATGCCCTTTTTTCGGCGATGTCAGCTCAGCCGTCATTATGTCTTTAGGCATATGGCGCGAAGCCGCCCATCGAATCTAGCCTTGCGTCAACCTAGACCAGATCCCGAGGCGACCGTGACCCAACCCAATCTCACCGGCCCCATCGTCGGCAATCCAATCGTCATCGGTATCGACGCCGGCGGCACCATGACCGACACGATCCTTGTCGATCAGGACGGCCACTTCAAGATCGGCAAGTCGGCGACCACGCCGAAGAACGAAGCCGAAGGTTTTCTCGCGTCTGCCGAGGACGCGGCGGATGCCTGGGGCATCTCGCTGGAATCATTGTTTTCCGGCGTCAACGTCGTGCTCTATTCCGGCACCGGCATGCTCAACACACTGTTGTCGCGCACCGGCCGCCGGCTCGGCCTGATCACCACCAAGGGCCTCGAGGACATGATCCTGATGGGCCGGGGGCTGCAGGCCTGGGCCGACTATTCCTATGCCGACCGGCTGCATGCCGTCACCCATCACCATCCAGATCCGCTGGTGCCGCGCCGCCGCACGCATGGCGTCACCGAGCGCATCGACCAGTTCGGCGACATCGTGTTGCCGCTCTACGAACACGAAGTCTCCGCCGCGGCGAAAAAATTGATCGCCGACAAGGTCGAGGCGATCTGCATCATGACCATCTTCTCACATGTCAATCCGGTGCACGAGAAGCGCATCGCAGAGATCTGCCGCGCGGAGGTCGACAAGGCCGGTGCCGACATCATCGTCTACACCAGCCACGAGGTTCGTCCGGTCATCCGCGAGCAGTCGCGGCTGAACTCGGTGCTGATCGAGGCCTACGCCACGTCGCGCGGCCGCAAGCAGCTCAAGGGCATTG
>NZ_RZOM01000589.1:0-3847 GCF_003999175.1 Mesorhizobium sp. M7A.F.Ca.ET.027.03.2.1
GTTCACCATGCCGTGGCCGAAGCCGCAGGGTTATTGATGGGAGTAGGCCGGTCCGTATCCTGGATGGGCGTGGCATGAGAAAATGTCCGAGCTGACATCAGCACTGCTGGCCGGAGCCATTGTCCTGGCTATCGTTCTCCACCTTGCCTGGCAGGCGCGTGCCAGCCGCAACAGGGCATCGATGGCGCTTGCCGTCGAGCAGGACCGCATCCGCACAGCCATCGCCGACGCAGCCAATGTCTCGGACGGCACCGCCGGTGTCATCACCTGGGAAGGGTCCTGGAACAGCAAACGTGTCCAGGTGCGCACCATCGTCGACACACTGGCGACGCGGAAACTGCCGGCGCGCTGGCTCAGTGTTTCGATCACCGAGCCGGTGGCCGTGCCCGGCACCTTCGATATGATGATGCGGCCGGGGTCGCCGACGACCTTCTCCAATTTCGATCATCTCGACCACACGCTGCCGAAGAGTTCGGCATTTCCGGCCGAGGCCGTGTTGCGGACGGATCGCAGGGGCGTCCACTTCCCACTGGAGACCATCGCCGGCCACCTCGGGATTTTTTCCGAAGGGCGCGCCAAGGAACTGCTGATCACCCCGAAAGGGGTACGCATCGTGTGGCTGCTGGCCGAAGCCGAACGGGCGCGCTACGGTGTGTTCAGGCAGGCCGAATTTGGCGACGCCACACTCGATCCCGCGCTGATCGAAAGACTGCTGGTGTCGGTGTCGGCGCTTCGCGACGCCATCAACAAAAGCGAACGCCAAGCCGCATGACCATTCCCACCACGGCACCCACCAATCCTTATCTGGTTCTCGGCGCCGCAATCGTGCTGCCGGGAAGCGGGCACGTCATTCTCGGCGTGCCGGTGCGCGGCCTTCAGTTCCTTTTCTTCATGGTGATCCTGGCATGGGTGACGGCCAAGATCGCACCGTCGGATGCCAGCTTTGTCGGCCGTCACGCCGGCGGCTTCCTGATCTATGCCTTGTCGATTCTCGACGCCTACAAGCTCGCCCGCATCCGCACCGCCAAATGGGTTCACAATGCCCGGCGAGACGGCGACAGTGCGCAGAGCGGCATTGAGCCGCATAGGTAACTGGAGGAATATTTTTTTCATACGATTGAATTTGTGCGGCTCATTCGATACATCCTCTCTTAGCTACAAACGATCTCTTAGCTACAAACATCGGGAGGCTGACATGTGTGGAATTGTCGGACTGTTTTTGAAGGACAAGTCGCTGGAACCCCAGCTTGGTGCGATGCTGTCGCAGATGCTGATCTCCCTCAGCGACCGCGGTCCCGATAGCGCCGGTATCGCCATCTATGGCGCGCCTTCCAAGAATGAGGCCAAGATCACCATCCAGTCAGCCAGGCCCGACCGCGATTTCCGCGGCCTCGAGGCGGAGCTCGCCAAGGCCATCGGCACGCCGGTGACGATCGCGGTGAAATCCACCCATGCCGTCGTCAGGACCACGCCGGCCAAGATCGATGAAGCGCGCGAAACCATCCAGGCGCTGCGCCCCGACATCCGCATCATGGGCGCCGGCGACGTTGTCGAGATCTACAAGGAAGTCGGCCTGCCGGAGGCCGTCGTCGAGCGCTTCGATGTCCGCAAGATGACCGGCACGCATGGCATCGGCCATACCCGCATGGCAACGGAATCGGCGGTGACGACGATGGGCGCGCACCCGTTCTCGACCGGCGCCGACCAGTGCCTGGTGCACAATGGCTCGCTGTCGAACCACAACAACGTCCGCCGCGAGTTGATCCGTGAAGGCATGACCTTCGAGACCGAGAACGACACTGAAGTGGCCGCCGCCTATCTTTCGTCGCAGATGGCGCATGGCAAGAATCTCGGCGAGGCGCTGGAAGGCACGCTCTCCGACCTCGACGGCTTCTTCACCTTCGTCGTCGGCACCAAGAACGGTTTTGGCGTGGTGCGCGATCCGATCGCCTGCAAGCCTGCCGTGATGGCCGAAACCGACCAGTATGTCGCCTTCGGCTCGGAATATCGCGCGCTGACCAAACTACCCGGCATAGACAATGCGAGGGTCTGGGAACCCGAGCCCGCAACCGTCTATTTCTGGGAGCATTGAATTCATGTCGGCAACCACGCTTTCAAAGACCGCAGCACATGACCCTCGGGTCTTCGATCTTGACCAATCGTCGCTGCGCGAACTCAACCAGGCGCTGCACAATCTGTCGCCCGGCTCGAATGAAACGGCCTGGGAAGTGCTGAACCCGAAAGGCAGCCATTCGGTCGCCGTCGGCGTCGACCAGCCTGTTGCCATCGATGTGCGTGGCAGCGTCGGCTATTATTGCGGCGGCATGAATTCCGGCAGCACCATCACCGTGCATGGCTCGGCGGGTCCCGGCGTCGGCGAGAACATGATGTCGGGCTCGATCACCATCAAAGGCGACGCCAGCCAGTATGCCGGCGCCACCGGCAAGGGCGGCCTGCTGGTCATCGAAGGCAATGCCTCGTCGCGCTGCGGCATCTCGATGAAGGGCATCGACATCGTCGTGCACGGCAATATCGGCCACATGTCGGCCTTCATGGCGCAGTCGGGCAATCTGGTGGTGCTGGGCGATGCCGGCGACGCGCTGGGCGATTCCATCTACGAGGCGCGGCTCTTCGTACGCGGCAAGGTCGAAAGCCTCGGTGCCGACTGCATCGCCAAGGAGATGCGGACCGAGCATCTGGAATTGCTGCAAGGCCTGCTCGACCGTGCCGGCATCACCGGCGTCAAGCCGTCGGAGTTCAAGCGCTACGGCTCGGCGCGCACGCTCTACAATTTCAATATCGACAACGCCGACGCGTATTGAGGCAGCATGACCTACAGGAACCCGCCGACGACGCCGCGCAAATCCGCGACCTTCGACGACTACACGCTTTCCGAAATCCGCCGTGCCGCGGCGACCGGCATCTATGACATCCGCGGCGCCGGCGCCAAGCGCAAGCTGCCGCATTTCGACGACCTTCTGTTCCTCGGCGCATCGATCTCGCGCTATCCGCTCGAAGGCTATCGCGAGCGCTGCGACACATCGGTCGTGCTCGGCTCTCGTCATGCCAAGAAGCCGATCGAGCTGAAGATCCCGATCACCATCGCCGGCATGAGCTTCGGCTCACTGTCAGGCCCCGCCAAGGAGGCACTCGGGCGCGGCGCGACCCTGTCGGGCACTTCGACCACCACCGGCGACGGCGGCATGACCGAGGAAGAGCGCGGCCATTCCAAGCAGCTGGTCTATCAATATCTGCCGTCGCGCTACGGCATGAACCTGCGCGATTTGCGCCGGGCCGATGCGATCGAAGTCGTCGTCGGCCAGGGTGCCAAACCGGGCGGCGGCGGCATGCTGCTTGGCCAGAAGATTTCCGACCGTGTCGCCGAAATGCGCACGCTGCCCAAGGGCATCGACCAGCGCTCGGCCTCGCGCCATCCCGATTGGACCGGACCCGACGATCTCGAGATCAAGATCCTCGAACTGCGCGAAATCACCGACTGGGAAAAGCCGATCTACGTCAAGGTCGGCGGCGCCCGGCCCTACTACGACACCGCGCTTGCCGTGAAGGCCGGCGCCGATGTCGTTGTCGTCGACGGCATGCAGGGCGGCACCGCCGCCACCCAGGAAGTGTTCATCGAAAATGTCGGTATGCCGACGCTTGCCTGCATCAGGCCGGCGGTGCAGGCGCTGCAGGATCTAGGCATGCACCGCAAAGTGCAGCTGATCGTCTCCGGTGGCATCCGCAACGGCGCCGATGTCGCCAAGGCGCTGGCGCTCGGCGTCGACGCGGTCTCGATCGGTACGGCTGCCCTTGTCGCGCTCGGCGACAACGATCCCCGCTGGGAGGC
>NZ_RZOM01000058.1:0-12090 GCF_003999175.1 Mesorhizobium sp. M7A.F.Ca.ET.027.03.2.1
GCGCTCGCCCCCGAGCCTGCGCCATCTTGCCAAAAACCCTGCAAATGGTTAGACGCCTGCAACGGTGGGGTTGACCGTAGGCCCGAAGATCATCTCCGCGGCCTGCTCGGCGGGGGAGCAAACATGCGACAATCCGGCATCTATGCCATTGCCAGCAAGGATATCGTCTTTGAATCCTTCGACGGCGAAGCCGTCGTTCTTGACCTGACCACGGGTAAATATTTCGGCTTCTCTGATTCAGGCAGCAGACTTTGGGATGCACTGTCGTCCGGCGTGCCTGCCTCCGAACTGGTCGGCGCCGCGACCGGCATTGGCGCCCTCGATGCCGCCGCGATTGACGGCTTTGTTTCACAATTGCTCGAATTCGGTTTGCTGGCGGCCGTAACCGATGGCGTGGCAAGACCGGCTCCAAGCGAATTGCTGGCTCAGCTCGCCGCTGCCAGAGAGCCCCTGAAGGTCGACATCCATGACGATCTCGCCGATCTCATTGTCGTCGATCCCATCCACGAGGTCGAGGAGCCCCTCGGCTGGCCCGCGGTGAAGCAGGCCAACTGAAGCGCCCATCAGGTTCTCGTTGCCGGACAGCTCCGGAACAGGCAAACCCATGCCGAACGTCACTCTCGAAAACTTGGTTGACTACGCACGTCATGTCCTGGCGCAAGCAGAGAGCAGCGCCGAGCATTATCCACTGACCCGCAAGGCGAGCTTGCCGCATCTGGATTTGACCGCGCATGTCAGCGCCGGCGCATTGGCGGATGCCGTCGCTCATGGCTTTGTCCCTGCTCCGGGCAACCGAACGCCTGCCGACATCTGCCGCGTCTTCGTCGCACATCCCGGCATAGACGGCATCGCGGCACCGGTCAGTTGGGGCCAGGGGCCCTTCACGCAGCATGGCTTCGCCACCCGGCTGGCGGAGGCCGGATTGCGCGGCAACCATTTTCACGACCTGGATTTCTGGCAGTTTTATGATCCGCAACGTCGCGTTGGCGTGCAATTGATGGCTTCGGCCGATGCCTTTCCACCGTGGGAGCCGGGAGCGCCGCTGCGGGCTTTCCTGCATTGGGAATATGCGGCACGCGGCATGCGGCTGGCCCATGCGGGGACGCTCGGGACTAAGGGCAGGGGCGTGCTGCTGGCCGGCGCGGGCGGGGCCGGGAAATCCGGAACCGTCGCCGCCGGCCTCCTCAACGGACTGGACAGCGTCGGCGACGACTATGTGCTGGTCGACCTCTCCAACGGCGTGACTGCCCGCCCACTGTTTTCAACACTCAAACAGGATCCCCAGGGGTTCGTTCGGCTTGGGCTGAAGCATCGGCTGAAAGCGCATGGTCCGCTCAACTGGCAAGGCAAGCATGCTTTTCACATTGATGACATCGCGCCTCGGCCGGTGCCCGAAACTCTGGACATCATCGCGCTGCTGGTGCCACATATCGGCGGAGGCGAGGCAAGTTCGATCGTGCCGGTGTCGCGCAGGGATGCCATGATTGCCTTGGCGCCGTCGGGCATAGCGCAGATGCCGGGCGAGCGGGAGAGCGGCTTTCGCTTCTTCAGCGACCTGACCCGCCTGCTGCCGTGCTATCGTCTGTCGCTGGGGACGCAGCCACAGGAGATAGCCGGTACGATTGCCGACTTTCTCACGCGGGGCGCTTCGTGAAACTGAGCGTGATAATGCCCGTCTACAACCGTGAGCGCTATGTCGTTTCGGCATTGCGCTCGCTGGTGCGGCAGCGGGACGCCGCCGATCTCGACATCATCGTCATCGACGACGGCTCGACCGACGGCTCTGCTGAGGCCGTGCGCTCGATGATGCGCGAAAACCCCTGCATCCGACTGTCCCAGCAATCCAACATGGGCGTGGCCAAGGCGCGCAACGCCGGGCTGCGGCAACTGCCGCCGGATGCGGAGTTCGTTTCGTTTCTGGATTCTGACGACATCTCGCTGGCCGGACGGTTCAAGAAGGACCTTGCACGCTTCAGAGCAGACCCCGGACTCGAGCTGACCTATTCGCTGATGACGCTGGTCGAGCGGATTGACGATGAGCGGCTGAAACCGGCAGCCGACAGCCGCACGATGACGCTTCGGGGAATTTCGCTGAGCGCCGCCGTGTTCAGCAGAGGGCTTGTCGACAGGACGGGCGAGTTCGATGAGGATTTCGAGCAGGCTGAGGATACCGACTATCTGCTGCGCGTTTTCGAGGCGGGACCGAACTACGAATTGTTGGACGCGGTCGCGATCTACTACCGACGCCATGCCGGAAATGTCACCAAGGAACATAGCGGCAGGGTCCGCAACCACTTGCGTGCAATCCACAAGTCGATGCGGCGGCGCAAGGCCGATCCGTCACGGCGAGAGGTCCAGGGCATCTTCGAATTGAAGAGTCCCACCGATTGGCGGATGCTATGATGCTCGACACAATCAAGTCGGATCAGCCAAGCCCGCAACGCTGCCGGAGACGCCCATGAAGCTGAGCGTCATCATGCCCGTCTACAATCGCGAACAATTCGTTGGCCTCGCGCTGCGCTCGCTGCTCAGGCAGCGCGAAGACATCGATCTCGACATCATCGTCATCGACGATGGGTCGACCGATGGTTCGGCAGCCGTCGTACGGTCGTTGATCGACGAGGCCCCGTGCATTCGTCTTTTCCAGCAGATCAATGGCGGGGTCACCAAAGCGCGCAATGCCGGGCTGAAGCAGTTGCTGCCGCAGACTCGTCTGGTGTCGTTTCTCGATTCGGACGACATCTCCCCGACAGGGCGCTTCAAGGCGGATCTCGCTTGTTTCGGAGAGAATCCTGGCCTCGACCTGACCTATTCGCGCATGACGCTGGTCGACAAGATAGATGGCGAGACGCTGGAACCGGCCGCCGACAGCCACTCCATCACCGTGCGAGGGATCCACCTGTCCGCCGGGATCTTTGCGCGAAACCTCATCGAGCGCACCGGAGATTTCGACGAGGATTTCAAACAGGCCGAGGACACCGACTATCTGTTGCGTATCTTTGAGAGCCAGACAAAATACGTTATGCCCGATACGGTGGCTCTCTACTACAGGCGTCATCCCGGCAACATGACCAAGGAAGCCGATGTGCCCTTTCGCGAGTTCATGCGCGCCATTCACAAGTCGATGAAGCGTCGTAAGGCCGACCCCAACTTGCGCCGAGTGGAGGGAATCTTCGACTTCAAGGATCTCGCGCAGTGGCGGTTCCTTTGATGGCAGCCTACGGCGTCGTCATTCCGGCTTTCAACGCGGCCGCCACCATCGGCGCGGCCCTGAACTCCGTCCTGGCCCAGACGGCAAGGGCGGAGGCCGTCGTCGTGGTCGATGACGGTTCGACCGACGATACGGTTGCGGTGATCGATGCGATGAACTTGCCGGTGACGGTGCTGCGACAGGACAATGCCGGACCTGGCAGCGCAACGACCCGTGGCATTGCGGCACTCTCGACGCCGCTCATCGCGACGCTCGATGCCGACGATTTGTGGTTGGCGGACAAGATCGAAAAGCAGCTGGTCCATCTCGACCGTCATCCCGGGACAACGGGCGTCTTTACGCATTGGCGGACGTTTCGCGGCGACAGCCCCGATTTGCCCGATGCGACCAGTGGAACTGGCTGGTCGCGCACGACGATGATGATCCGCCAAGAGGTGGTGCAGAGCGTCGGTCCCATCATCGACCCACCAGGCGGTCGCGGCGAGATGATTGACTGGATCGCCCGGGTTCGTGAGGCAGGCTTTGCCCTTGCCATGCTCGACGACGTGCTTGCATTGCGCCGCGTCCGTCCGGGCAGCCTTTCCTACGGCCGCGATCCGGCACGCGACCGGGGCTACCTCCAGGTCGCAAGGCTCGCCATGCAGCGGCGAGCCCAGAACAAGGCAGGTTCCAGTTGAACGCCACGCCCGTTCGCCGCATCGGCCGCCGCTTCCCGGACTATGGCTGGTCGTGGCCCACCGGCCAGTTGGACCTGTTGCTGAAGGCAGCGCTGCTCTCCGATGAGGACGCAGCCGCTGCCTGTGCCGCGCGCTGGCTGGACGAGAACGACATCGATCTCGTCTCGTTTCGAGAACATCGCCTGCTCGCCGCCATCTCCGACAGGTTCGGCAGGAAGCTGGCCGGGCATGCCGCCCATCCGCGCCTCGTCGGCCTGCAGAAGATGCTGTGGACGAAGTCGCGCATGGCGATGCGCGAGGCCGAGCCGGCGCTGAAGGCGATGGCCGACGGCGGCGCCGACATCATGCTGATAAAGGGCGCCAGCCGCATTGCCTTGAACGCGTCGGCGCAGCGTGGCCGGGTGGCGCATGATATCGACATATTGGTGCGCCCGCGCGACATGGCTGCCGTCTTCGACATCTTGCGCGATCGCGACTGGCAGATCGCCTCGGGCGTCAGCGCGCAATATCTGCGAACCCGGTTGGCGTCGCTGCGGTCGATGAACTTCTTCAAGGGCCGTTTCGGTGACATCGACCTGCACCAGCTCGGCTATGACGGGTCGCAGACGAGCGCGGAAGACGACCTGGCGATCTGGCAACGGGCGGTCCCGGCACAATTCAGCGGCGTCGCGGTCTTTGTGCCGTCGCCGGCCGATCGCATGGCCTTGGCCATCGCCCATGGCGGCCTCGACGCCCACACCCACAGCGACTGGCTTGTCGACTGCGCGGTCGCCATCCATGGCGAAGACGTCGATTGGGACACGTTCCTCGACATCGTCGGCAGACGCGGCCTGGCGGTTCCAGCGGCGGTGGCGTTATCCTATCTAACGTTCGAGATCGGCATTCCGGTGCCGGAACCGACAATGGCCAGAATCTTGGAGATGGCCGACGGGGTTGGCCTGTCGCGTTGGTCGTCGGTCCTGCAAGCCAAGCCGCGCACGGATTTCGGCGGCCTGGTCTGGCTGTCGCGCGGGCTTGCCAAGCAGTTGCGCCTGAAGCGGAAGAAGGGCCGGTTGCAGCAGGAGCCGCCCGCCAAACCTTGGCGCGGCAGACCGGCCGCGCGCAAGCCGCAAGCGGCATCGGCGCCTTTGGTGTTTTCGCAGGCCATCGCCTGTCCGCAAACGACCGGCGACATGATGCTCGAAATCACCGTCAGGATCGGCGTTCCGCCGGTCCGGCGCCGCATCGAGATGGAGATCAATGACGGTGGCGAGCATATTGCCCGCCTGCGCGCCATGGCCATCAGCCGGTCCGGCAGGGAACGCGTGCTGCATTTTCGCGGCAAGGTGACTCTCGGCGGCGCGCGAGTTGCCTTGACGCTCGAGGCGCGACCATCGCGACAGTTTCGCGAGTGGAACGACGCGGCCACGGTGGCCGCCTATGGCGCCTTGCCTTTCCAGTTGCTGTCGGCGGATTTCTTTCCGGTCGGCTGAAGGAAGGCCCACCCGGCAGCTATAAGGCGTCGGGAGTGATCAGCCTCAAGGATGGGAAATAGGTCTGGTAGCGGCCGACATCACGGGTCAGAAGCGGAAGCTTGGTGACGGCGGCATGTGCGCCGATGAAGAAGTCAGGCAAGACGCCGGTCCTCGATCCTCCTGATCGGCGGTATTGCGTGAATACCTTTCCAGCAAGGAAAAGCGCGGCTCTTGGCATCGGAGCCATTTCGAGACCGGCCGCATCCAGAAATGCCTCAAGATCCTCGATTCTGATGTAGCGAACGGCAAGTTCTGCATAGACCGCATCATTGATCAACAATGGCCCATCGAGGCTTGCCGCCTCGAGTTGCGCGATCGACCAGCCCGCCCAATTGGGATCGTCCGTAACAAGGTCGAGCAGAACGTTGGTGTCGACGAACGTCACGCTCCGCCACGCGTCAGCGCCATGATAGCCTCGGTCGTGAGCCCCTCGCCGGCATGGCCGCGCAGATTGGCGAAGCGGCTCTCAGGCGGCTTTCTGTCAACCCGAGCCAACACCACGCTGCCATCGGCGGCGCGCCGGAAATCGACTCTGCTGCCCGGGACGATCCCCAGGAGGTCGCGGACGGGTTTGGGAATGGTCACTTGTCCCTTTGCCGTGACGGTGGTGGCCATCTTCACTCCTTGGTAATACCATATTCCGACAAGGTATTACCTCATCGGTCGATTTTCAAGGCTTGAAGCATCGTGTCTCGACCGAACCGCCAGAGTCCGTTCAAACTCCGTAGCGTTCGGTGCGAATGATTTCCGCTGCAACGCCGGCATCGATCAGCGCTTGGGCGGCCGCGGAAACGAAGGCGTTGGAGCCGCAGACGAAGGCGATGCCAGGCGGCTCCGGCAGCCGCGTCATGGCTTGAACCATCATCGCGACGTCTACCCGCCGCGCATAGTCGGCTGGACGGCGTGCGGCTTCGAGCGTCAGTGTCAGCATCAGGTCGAAGCCGTCCTGGCGTTCGTCGAGGGCGATCAACTCGTGACGAAAGATCACTTCGTCCCAGACCCGGACCGAAAAGACCAGGACGACGGGCACCGCTGAATTACGCGCGGCGCGGTGGCGGAGCATCGACATCAAGGGCACGACGCCCGAACCGCCGCCGACCAGAACAAGCGGTCCACTCTCATCCTCCGGCCAGACGAAATGCCCGCCAAGCGGCCCGCGCAGTTCGATTTCATCGCCCACTGCCGCGACCTCGTGGAAGAAGGGCGAGACCTCGCCATCGTCGAGTTTTTCGATCGCCAGTTCGATTGCGCCGCTCGTTTCGGGCGCGGAGGCGATGGAATAGGAGCGGCGCGCCTGATAGCCGTCCGGCGCCGTCAGCCTGACGTCGACATGCTGCCCGGCGCGATAGGCGAAGGGCCGAGACGGCTGGAAAAAGAAGCTGGTGACACGCGGCGTGCGCTTTTCGATGCGGACGATGCCGGCTGTTTGCCAGGGCGACTGCACTGCCGCCGCATCGCTCATGGATCGTCCGTGTAGCGCTGCTCGCGCCATGGGTCGCCATAGATATGGTAGCCGCGCAATTCCCAGAAACCGGGCTCGTCTCGCGTGGTGAATTGCAGGCCGTTCAACCATTTGGCCGACTTCCAGAAATAAAGATGCGGCACCAGCAGCCTTGCCGGGCCGCCATGGTCCGGTGTGATCGGCTTGCCTTCGTAGAGCAGCGCCACCATGGCCTTGCCGGCGGTGAGGTCCTTGACCGGCACGTTGGTGGTGTAGCCGTCGAACGCGTGCGCCAGCGTGAAGCCGGTCGGCGGCTCCAAACCGGCATCGGCAAGGATATCGTCGACCAGCACGCCTTGCCACGGCGTGTCGAACTTGGTCCATGCGGTCACGCAATGGATGTCGCGCGTCATCTTGTTCAGTGGCAGGGCGTTGAACTCGGCCCAGTTCCATTTCTTGATCGGGCGTGGCCCATGTTTCAGCGTGAAAGACCAATCCTCGGTACGCACGCGCGGCGTCGGACCGGCCGACAGCACCGGAAAACCCTGTTCCAGATATTGGCCCGGCGGGATGCGGGCATCGCCATCGGTTGGCGGGCGCCGTCCTGAAGAGAAACCTCGGGTGACCATAGCGGCAATCCCCATGCAATCAGGCCACTATCGGCCTGACGCAATGTTCTCGAAGATGCCCTGACGGGCAACCGAAATCTTGACGGGCGGAGACCGGCGGGATCGTCACCGATGGACCTGCCGGTCCCATGTTCACGTCAACGCCATTTCTCAGCCATTGGCGAAAGGCACCGCGATGTACATTTGAGCGTCGCCACGCTCGACCAGCAACAGCACCGATTTCCTGCCGGACTTGCCGGCCAAGGCGATCGCCTGGGTTACCTGCCTGGCATTCTTGACCGGCACCTGATTGACGGCAACGATGATGTCGCCGGCCTGTATTCCGGAAGCGGCGGCCGCTTTGTCGGGGTTGACGCTGGCAACCACCGCGCCGTGCTGCTTGCCGGCTAGGTTCATCTGCTGGCGAATGTCGGGCGTTATATCCATCAAGCCGAGTCCTATCGCGGGAGCGCGCCCGGCGCTCGGCGCGTCGGACCCGTCGTCCAGCGACGCGGTCTTCGCATCGGCGCTGTTTTGGCCGACATCGACGGAAATCCGCATCGGCTTGCCTTTGCGCCAGACATCCACCGTTTCCCTGGCGCCCGGCGCGACATCGGCGACCGCCCGCGACAGGTCCTTGGGATCCTTCACGTCCTGCCCGGCAAAGCTGGTGATGACGTCACCCGTCTCGACGCCGGCCTTGGCCGCCGGCGAACCGTCGTTGACCTCTGAAACCAGCGCGCCGCCGGAATGGCCGAGCCCGATGGCGCTCGCGACATCGGGTGTCACCTCCTGGATCTGAACGCCGAGATAGCCGTATTGGATGGAGCCGCCCTTCATCAGCTTGGCGACCACCTTCTGGGCCTGATCCGACGGAATGGCAAAGCCGACGCCGACGCTGCCGCCATTGGGTGAATAGATCGCCGTGTTGATGCCGACGACATTGCCGGCGACATCCACCAGCGGACCGCCGGAATTGCCGTGGTTGATCGGCGCGTCGATCTGGATGAAATCGTCGAACGGGCCACTATGCAGGTCACGGCCGCGCGCTGAGACGATACCTGCCGTGACGGTGGTGCCGATGCCGAACGGATTGCCGAAGGCCAGCACCTGGTCGCCTGGCATGAGCTTGTCGGAATCGCCCCATTTGACG
Source organism: Mesorhizobium sp. M7A.F.Ca.ET.027.03.2.1 (assembly GCF_003999175.1). Taxonomy (NCBI): domain Bacteria; kingdom Pseudomonadati; phylum Pseudomonadota; class Alphaproteobacteria; order Hyphomicrobiales; family Phyllobacteriaceae; genus Mesorhizobium; species Mesorhizobium sp. M7A.F.Ca.ET.027.03.2.1. Next base: position 8,605 of record NZ_RZOM01000058.1, read on the forward strand.
GTCGGCAGGGGTTTGTCCGACTTGACCTTGAGTACGGCGAGATCGTTCTTGGCATCGCGGCCGACAAGCTTGGCCGGAAGTTCGGTGCCGTCGTCGAGCGTCACCTTGATCGAAGAGGCACCATCGATGACGTGATTGTTGGTGACGACGGTGCCATCCGCGCCGACGATGAAGCCGGAACCCAGCGCCTCGGCGCGCTGCGGTTGCTGTTGTGGCGGCGTCTTCGGCGTCGGCATGCCCTGGTCACCGAAGAACTGGCGGAAATAGTCATCGAAAGGCGAGCCGCCGTCGAAAGGAGATGCATCGCTCATCGTTTCAGGCTGTGCCTTCATGACGGTGGTGACCGTCACCACCGCCGGCTTGTCGGCGGCAACGATGGGTGCGAACGAGCCATTGGGCGCGGTGATGCCGGCGACAGGCGTCTGGGTTGTCGGAATGGTGTTGCCCTCGCCTTGGGCGAAAGACATGACGAAGGGGGATATGATCAGCGCAGCGCCCAGCAAGGCCGCGACGCGATGCCTACGAAGGATATCTGACATGGTCGTTTGTCCGGGCGAGAGTTGATCCAGCGCCGTGGCCTCTCCCGTGCGGGGAAATCGGTCATCGGCGTGTCGAGGTCGCAATTGCCCGTCTCGCCTACATGGCAGCCAACCGGATCGACGGCCTTGCATCTAGGGCGCGGATTCGCCCGATTTAGGGTTTTAGGGCGACCTTACGAAGATTTAATATCCGCACGGCGGCAGGGCCGCAAAGTCGTTGGGCGGCACCTTGCTGTCTCGCTGGAGCCTCAGCCACCGGCGCTTCGCTCGAGATAGGCCGTGGCAATCTCGCGCATGCGCTTGCCGTCGAAGCTCGGTCCGTGTCCACCATGACCGATGCGGATCGGCAGGTCGAGCAGGCGCCGCATCGTGCTGACATAGGCGGCTCGGTCGGAATCCGGCAGGTCGTCGATCAGCATGGCGTCGTAGATGGCATCGCCGCTGAAGAACAGGCCGTCGACCTCGTCGAACAGCGCGATCGAATCCGGTGAATGGCCCGGCAAATGCAGCACGCGAAATTGCCGGTCGCCAAGATCGACGACATCGCCCTCGTCCAGGGTTCGCGTCAACGGCGCGGGCGGGATCCTGTAGTCGGCCGACTTCCATCCGGGCGCCGGCAGTTTCGAGACGGCACCGTCGAGGTCATGGAACATGTAGGCGTAGGTCGCGGCCTCATCCATGGTCTCGAACCGGGCCGCGCTCATCCTTGGCCCGGCCCGCAACGGGAATTCATGCAGCGAGCCGACATGGTCGAGATGGATGTGGGTGGCAACGACCAGCAGCGGCTTGCCTTCCGCCGTCTCGATCTGCGGCGCCAGCGGACAGATGCCCATGCCGGTGTCGACGAGCAGGTCGGCATCGCGACCGCGCAGATGCCAGATATTGGCCCGAACATAGGCATGGACGAAGGGCTCGGTCAGCATCGTCGTCTTGTCGTCGACGACGCTCCTGCTGAACCAGTCGGGCATCACCTGTGAGCCGGGCATCAAGTGTGAGCCCGGCATCAGACGAAGGGCTTCCCGACCTTGTACTTTTCCGGCACCAGCCGCTTGAGATAGGCCATGCCGGCATCCGACAGCTGATTGACATCGGGCTTCATGAAATCGTCCGGCATGTGGCGTGTCTTGCCGGCGACGTTCTTGAGCGGCACTTTCTTCAGCACCGTTCTGGTGCCGTCATATTGCAACGCCACCGAGCCGCCGCCCTGTTCGGCGACGGTGACGGCGAAAGCGCCGGCATCGAACGCCTCCTGCGCGTCGACCGCGCTGATGGCGCCGATATAGCCGCGCGGCATGTAGCCGAGCGCATCGACGCGGGCCCGCTTGCCCGGCAGGCCTTCCGCCAACGCGCGCTCGAGTGCGGCCGGCAGGTCGCTGCCCGACAGCTTGACGTTGCCATGCGCGTCGCGCTCAAGCTTGTCCGGCGGCACCAGGCTTTCGACCAGCGCCTTGCCGTCGGCGGTGCTGACGCCTTCCGAAACGGCGACGATGCAGCGCTTGTGGCGATCGAGCGTGGCACGCACGTCGTCGATAAAGCCGGCGGCCGAGAATGGGCGCTCGGGCACGTAGACGAGGTGCGGGCCGCTGTCGGGGTCGAGCTGCCAGGCGGCCGCGGCCGCGGTCAGGAAGCCCGCATGCCGGCCCATGACGATGCCGACATAGATGCCGGGCAGCGCACGAAAATCGAGATCGACGGACAGGAAGGCGCCGGCGACGAACTCGGCCGCCGAAATGAAGCCCGGCGTGTGGTCGTTTTCCTCGAGATCATTGTCGATGGTTTTTGGCGCATGGACGAAGGCAATTGAGCCGCCGGCGGCATCGGTCAGGATCTGCTGGGTACCCGACGTGTCGTTGCCGCCGATATAGATGAAGGCGTCGGCGCCGGCCTTCTTCAGGCCGTTGAGGATGACATCGCAATAGGCGGCGTCGGGCTTGTCGCGGGTCGAGCCGAGGGCGGCGCTCGGCGTGCCGGCAATCAGCCGCAGCCGGTCCTCGGGGATGGCGGAAAGGTCGATATAATTGCCGTCACGGATGCCGCGCACACCATGGATGGAGCCCAGCACCTTGGCACCGGGATGCCGCTTGCGGATCTCCAGTGTCGCCCCGACAACCGTCTGGTTGATGACGGCGGTTGGGCCGCCGCCCTGCGCGATGACAAACGTTCCAGCCATGCTTGATTTCTCCCGGCGCGATGGTTTTCAAGGCACCTTGGCCTGTCTTGCCGCATCGCGCAACGGGAGTTTCGAGCGGCGCCAACACGCCGCATAAGCGTCAGACGACGACGACCGGATTTTTTTTGGAGACGCGGCTGTAGAGGTCGATGATGTCCTGGTTGATCAGGCGCACGCAGCCCGACGACATCGCCTGGCCGATGCTCCACCATTCGGGCGAGCCGTGGATGCGATAGCCGGTGTCCTTGCCGTCCTGGTAGATGTAGAGGGCACGCGCGCCGAGCGGATTGGTGAGGCCGCCGGGCTGTCCGGCTTGCCATTTCACCAGTTCAGGCTTGCGGGCAATCATCTCCGGCGGCGGCGTCCAGGTCGGCCATTCCCTGCCGTACTGGATGTTGGCGCGACCCGACCAGCGGAAGCCATCCTTGCCGATGCCGACGCCGTAGCGAATCGCGTCGCCGCCCGGCTGGACCAGGTAGAGCATGCGCTCCTGCAGATGGACGACGATGGTGCCGGGCGCCTCGCCTGTCGTGTCGACGACGATCTGGCGACGGAATTCCGGCTTGACCTTCAGATATGGCACTTCCGGCACGTTGAAGCCGCCGTCGGTCAGCCCGGCATACATGACGCCGGGGCTGGTGATGTTCTTGTCGACGCTGATGCTTGGCCGGATCGGCCGCACGGAACCCGTGGTGACGTCGTCGAGCTCGAGCGCCGGCAGACCCAAGCCCGAGGTCGAGCAACCGGCGGCGCTCAGCAGCGCGAGCGCCCCTGCCC
>NZ_RZOM01000590.1:0-3840 GCF_003999175.1 Mesorhizobium sp. M7A.F.Ca.ET.027.03.2.1
GCCGACGACGCCGCCATTGGCCGCCTTGACGGAGCCGTCGGCCTGCTGGGCAGGCTCATAGGCGGCAGCGATGTTGTAGGCGATGTTGGTGGCCAGCGACGTCTTGCCCATGCCCGGACGGCCGGCGATGATGATCAAATCCGAAGGCTGCAGGCCGCCCATGCGGTGGTCGAGATCGCGCAGGCCGGTGGCAATGCCGGACAGGTGGCCATCGCGCATATAGGCCGCGCTGGCCATGTCCACGGCATTCTTCAACGCATCGGAAAAGCTTTCGAAACCGCCGTCGTAGCGGCCGTTTTCGGCCAGCTCGAACAGCCGCCGCTCGGCATCCTCGATCTGTTCGCCGGGCGCCATGTCGACCGGCGCGTCATAGGCGATGTTGACCATGTCCTCGCCGACCGTGATCAACGCGCGGCGCGTCGCAAGGTCATAGATGGCGCGGCCATAGTCCGTGGCGTTGACGACGGTCACAGCCTCGACCGCCAGCCGCACGACATATTGCGCCATCGTCATGTCGCCGACCTTCTCGTCGGCGGGCAGGAAGGTTTTCAGCGTAATCGGCGTCGCGACCTTGCCCATACGGATGAACTCGGACGCCACCTCGAAGATCTTGCGGTGCAGCGGCTCGTAGAAATGGCTGGCCTTGAGGAAGTCCGAGACGCGATAGAAGGCGTCGTTGTTGACGAGGATGGCGCCGAGCAGCGCTTGCTCGGCCTCGATGTTGTTGGGCGCTTCACGATAAAGCGGTGTTTCCGCCACGCCGAATTTTCGCGCTGCTTCTGCCATGATATCCCCGATTTCGATCCCGGCCTTTCGATATCAGAACGTGACAAGTCCATGCTGTCTTATCTGCACCAGTGCCTGTCCAATCAGCTTTGATACCCGCGATTCACAGCCGAGTTTTTTCGGTGGAAAGAATCACAATTGACTCGAATCGAAAGAACGACTGTAGCGCATCTATAGGGAGAACAAAACGAGAAAACAAGAATGGTGCCCTGTGCAGCCATCCCGCTCAAAGCTGACCGAGTCGCCCCTCGATGAACCGGCGTTCCGCCGGTTGCCGGGTCAACTCGATTGCCCGCCGGTAGGAGGTCCTTGCCGCTTCGGTCAAGCCAAGCCTGCGCTGCATGTCTGCTCGCGCCGCGTGCGCCAGATGGTAGCCGTCCAGCCCGCCTTGTGCCATGACCGCCTCGATTTCCGCCAGTCCGGCCTGCGGGCCGTCGCGCATGCCTATGGCCGCGGCGCGGTTGAGTGCCACGACCGGTGAGGGGTCGACGCGGCCGAGCACATCGTAAAGCGCGACGATCTGTACCCAGTCGGTCTCCGCCGTGCCTGCCGCCTCGGCGTGGACGGAAGCAATGGCCGCCTGCAGGATATACGGTCCGATGCGGCGCGAGGCGATCGCCCGACCGATCAGGCCGTCGGCCTCGGCGATCAGCGAACGGTCCCACAGCGTGCGGTCCTGATCCTCCAGCAGGACAAGGTCGCCGCTAGCATTGACCCGCGTCGCGCGCCGCGCCTCGTGCAGCAGCATCAGGGCAAGCAGCCCTTGCGCCTCCGGCTGGTCGAGCAGTTTGACCATCAGCCGGCCGAGCCGGATCGCCTCGGCGCACAGATCGGCCCGCGTCAGGTTCGGCCCCTCGGTTGCCGCGTAACCCTCGTTGAAGATCAGGTAGATCACCTGCAGCGCACTCTCGAGACGCGCCGGCAGGTCGTCGCGGTCGGGCACCTCGTAAGGGATCGCCTCGTCCCGGATCTTCGCCTTGGCCCGCACGATGCGTTGCGCAATGGTCGGTGCAGGCGTCAGATAGGCGCGGGCGATCTCTTCGGTGGTCAAACCACCCACTTCGCGCAGGGTCAGGGCGATGCTGCCATCCGGCGCCAGCGCCGGATGGCAGCAGACGAAGATGAGCCGCAATTCATCGTCCTGGATGTCTTCCGGCATGGCTGGTTCCGGCGTCGGCTCGGCCAAAGCCGTGAGCTCGGGAAGGGCCCCGGCCAGCCGCGCTTCCCGGCGCCAGCGGTCGATGGTCCTGAAGCGGCCGGCCGAGACCAGCCAGGAATAGGGGTTGGCCGGCACACCCTGGCGCGGCCATTGCTCGGCGGCAGCAGTGAAGGCCTCATGCAAGGCCTCCTCCGCCGCGTCGAAACCGCCGAGCAGGCGGATCAAGGTCGCCAGCACGCGCCGCGCCTCGGTGCGGTAGGCCGCCTCCAGGGCATCGCGGGGGCTGGTGGTGCTCACAGGACCGGCGGCGGCTGGCTGAAGTCGACGACTGGGCGAACTTCGACAAAGCCGATCGTTGCCAGTGGATGGCCGCTCGCCACTCGCACCGCCTCGTTGAGATCGCGGGCCTCGATGACGATGATGCCGCCCAGGATCTCCTTGGTCTCCATGAACGGGCCGTCGACGGTCGACAGCTTGCCGTCGCGGACCTGCACGGTCATTGCCTCCTCGGGCAGCACTAGGGCCTCGGCGGTTACGAAGTGGCCGCTGGCTTTGAGCACCTCGTCATATCCGGAGCACTCGGCCAGCACGGCATTGGCCTCCGGGCTGCCGCCGAACAATATTTCGGGGTGGTAATAGATGAGACAGGCGTAGCGCATGGTGGGTTTCCTTTTCCGGGATTGTCGAAAACTAGGGTTCTTGGGATCAGGCGTCGAGGATCGGCGCAAAGCCACCATGGACCCGCCGCTGGTTGTCGTAGGGCATGGTGTCGGCATACATGCGCGGATCGGCAATCACCTTTTTCCAGGCGCCGTCGCGCACCTGCTTCGACGGCCATTCGACCCAGGCATAGACGACGACCTCGTCGCCCGTCGCTTTCACGGCGCCACGGTAGTCGGTGACCTCGCCGTCGGGAACATCGTCGCCCCACGCTTCGACAACGCGGGTTGCGCCGTGTTCCTTGATCACCGCGGCCTGCTTCGTCGCTACGGCAAGGTAGGCCTGCTTGTTGGCGGCCGGCACCGGCACCAGCGAGCCATCGATATAGCCCGTCTTGCCGGTCGTGTTCAGGTCGATGAAGGGCGTGAAGCCACCGATGATCATGCGCTTGCCGTCAAAGGGCATGGAAGCGCCGATCTCCGCCATGCGCGGGTCGCTCATCATCGTCTGATAGGCCGCGTCCGCCGCCGCCTTGTCCGCGTATTCGTGCCATGAAAAGGTGATGACTTCATCCGGCTTTGCCTTCACGGCTCCCTTGAAGTCGGTGATCTTGCCGCCGGGCACGTCGTCGCCCCATCCTTCGACCATGCGGGTGGTGCCGAACTCCTTCAGCACCGATGCCACCTCGGCGACATGCCTGCGGTAAGCTTCCTTGTTGGCGGCGGGCACCGCGGCGACAAATCCTGCGATATAGCTCATTGCGTTTCTCCTATTGGCTGATGCCGTTTGACACTCTTGGCGTCTCGAAAGGTCCGAGAACGCCAATGGTCGAACGGCACGGCCTGGATTCGACATCGCTTCGAAATTTTTCTTCGAGGCGGTCGCAAACGCTGCTGCTGTCTATTCGGAAGCCAGCCTGTCGCCCCAGTCCAGCCGCCGGGCCAGCTTGAAGTCGGCGCCGTCGCGCTTGGTGAACAAGCGCTCGGCGGCGGTGCCGTCGTCCCGGCAAAGTTTGAGCAGAACCTTGCCGGAACCGGATTTCGGCGGCGCAACAACCCGCGCCTGGTGTGATGTGAGTCCGTCGCGAGAAGCCGCGACATAGATGAATTTCTCATCTTCCCACGGCACGTCGGCGTCCTTGGCCAGCCGGTGCAGGCGCGAGCGGGCGACGCGCCGGGAAAAGTGGCACCAATCGGGCGGGGCGAGCGGGCAGGGCGCCTGATGCGGGCAAGGCG
>NZ_RZOM01000591.1:0-3837 GCF_003999175.1 Mesorhizobium sp. M7A.F.Ca.ET.027.03.2.1
TTTCGGACTGACGCGCAATTCCGGCCCGGCGGAGTTTGCCCGCGCCGCGCTTGAATCCGTGGCCTACCAGACACGCGACCTGCTCGACGCCATGCGCAAGGACTGGAAGGGGGCTTCGGCCAAGACCGTGCTGCGGGTCGACGGCGGCATGGTGGCGTCGGACTGGACCATGCAGCGTCTGGCCGACATCCTCGATGCACCGGTCGACCGCCCGACCATTCTCGAGACGACCGCGCTCGGTGCAGCCTGGCTGGCCGGCTCGAAAGCTGGCGTTTGGCCGGATGCCAGGAAGTTCGCGAAGAGCTGGGCGCTGGAACGACGCTTCCAGCCGGACATGGATGGCTCCGTGCGCGTAGCCAAGCTCGCTGGTTGGCGCGATGCTGTGCGACGGACGTTGAGCGTGTCATAAACAGCCATCAGTGGTGGGTGATAGGGCGCGAGGAATGCAGCCAGATTGGTATCCTGCTTGGCGCGACGAGGCTATCGAACAGCTGAAGGCCAAAAATGCACGCTCGAACAAGGAGTTTCGCCTCGGCGATTGCTCGCGCTATGACTACGACCTGACGGCCGGAACGGTTCTGTTCTCGCAAGACCGGGTCGCCAAGGTGGTCACCGAGATCCAGATTGTCGGCTCAACGAGCACCGAGGCCGGCAACTGGCTGTGGGCTTGGGCAAATTCAAGCCTGCCCAGCGAGATCCTCAGCGATGCAAAGCTGGTTCGATCCTTCGTAGAGCAGAATGGCATTGACGAACTGGCCCAAGCCTATGCGACGGATGCGGACAATGCGCTGGAAGTGGTTGGTTGGGAACTCAGTGCGGTGATGGCCCGTATCTGCAATGGGTTGGGTATCTATCGTTGTCCCAACAGAGAGGACGGCGGTGGCTTTTATCTCAAGAGCATCAACTGGGCAAGTTGACGGCAACTGTTCTCGTCCGGCCAATCGATCAAAAGCCCGCGCCGTTGCCGGCGCGAGCTCCACTCAACGTATCTCAGCTACTTAAACGCGCCTTGATCAGTAAGGCGAACGGCACTCCTTGCGAGGGCCGTAATTCGGCTGGAACGTGTTGTCCGAAGCACGGTAGCTGCGATAGCGGTCGTAGCACCATTGGACGTGGGCGTTGCCTCCGTAGACGCGGTTGTTCTCGTTGTTGATGATGGCACCGGTGATCAGCGCGCCAGTCGCGAACGCCGCGAGCGGGAACCAATAATCGCCGTGACGACGATAGCCGGAACGATATTCGCGATAGCCGCGATGGCCGTTCCAATACGCGCCGCGATTGCGGGAAAAATTGCGGTCACGTGAAAAACTGCGGTCACGCGAAAAATTGCGATTGTAGCGGTCCTTGCGCCACTCCCGGTACTGGACTGTCTGCACATCCGGCATCGCGGCCTGGGATTGCGGCACATAGTTCGATTGGGCGTTAACCGACACGGCCTCCGCCGCAACGAATGTGGCGGAGAGAGTGGCCGCCAGAAGGCTCGTTGTGGTTCTGTTCATTGGTTTTCTCCTCGATGGTTTTGGCGGACGTCCCTGTGCCGGGAAAACGAGCGGCGCATACAATTGTTCCCCAGACTGGATGCCGCTGTCGGGCAGAAATGCCAGTGTTCCCTTGGCTGTTCTCCCACCGGTGGCGCGGCTGGCAAGTGTCGCGACAGGCCGAAGCCACCCGTGTTTGCGAGCTCTCTTTTTCCGGTTGACCGGTCGAGGCACTCTCCCTATGTTCCGCGCAATTTCGAGGGCCGCCTTTCGCCCGCGGGAGCGCGTAGCTCAGCCGGTAGAGCAACTGACTTTTAATCAGTAGGTCATGGGTTCGAATCCCATCGCGCTCACCATTAAAATCAATAACTTAACTGCATTTTACGGCGAATTTCATGCGCCATCGGCGTTTACCAGAATTTCCCAGAATTACGGGCTTTTCCAAGCATTAGCCGGGATTCGATGGCGCATGAATGGCGCATGGTCAGTCCAGCCCCGCACGCCGCATCGTCTCTTCAACGGCAGGGTCCGCCTTCAGGAATCGCCTCAGCCCGTCGTCGGGCTGCTCTTCCTTGCGGGCCTGCCGTTCCGCAATCCTTCGCTTTGCGGCGCCCCGGCTTGGGCGGGCGTTAAGCCGCTCCTGGCCGGTGGGGGCATTCAACCATGGCACCTTCATTTCCAGTCCAGCCTCGCAAGTGCGGCGTCGACTACGGTAGGAGCCAAACCGGCTTCCTTTGCCGTGGCGTATGCCTGGATGATGGTCGCCAGCGCGCGAGCCGAGCCGCCAGCGTCGAAGGCTTGCGTCGGCCCCATAACGTCGATCGCCACCGTACCGCCGAGCTTTTCCGTTGCTTCCTCGGCAAGCAGCGATGCAATGGGTTGTAGCGTCCACTGTGCTAGGTGCCGCTGCGCCTCGCGAACCATCGGCCCGGTAGTCGCCGAGTTGAACAGGCCGGGCAGTACACCAAACGCGCCAGAGATGGCGTCCCGTGCCGCTGCGAGGCTTTCTACCGACATGCTCTTCTCGATGTCGGGCGTAACGTTCGCGGGTTTCCAATCGACCACAGGAGCCGGGCCGCCAGCGGCCGAGACGTTGACGGATTCGCGAAGCAGGACACGGCCACGCTGCCCGCGGAATGAGCGGCCAAGCGTGTTCATGTCGGTTTCAGGCCCTTCGGGATAGGGCACGATTTGCGAGCCGAGCGGTGCGTTTTCGTAGACTTCGGCCAGTGCGCTTTCGAGCGAATTGAGCAGGCCAGCCGTCAGCGACGCGCGCCGCAGCGGTGCCGTGCCAAGCCACGGCGCAGCAGGATCCGCGCCGATGCGCAAATGCAGTACCTCTCCGGCTAAGAGGGTTTCGGTCGTGCCGCCGCCCGCTTCCGAGATGGATACACGGTACGCAACCGGCTTGCCGCCCTTAGTGCGCAAGTCCCAATCGGCGCACGGGATAAGTCCATCGCCGATCTTGAACACGGCTTCGCCCCGTAGCGCCAGGGAGCGCGCCAGCAGCGCAAGGGTTCGCTTGTCTAGGAGTCTCGTGCCGTCGACTTCGGCAAGCGCAAAGGCGCCTTCCCAAAGCGATATGCATGACTGTGCCGTGGCCGTCAGTTCACCAATGCCACGCCGGCCGCTGATGTAGCTTTCGCGCGCCGCCATCAATTCGGCGGTAAAGCCGGACATTGCGCTGCGCTTCTCGGTAGGGCGCCGGAAGAAATCTAGAATGCCCATTACACCCTCCTAAACGAGCGCAGCAAATCGCCCGCGCCGCTGTTTGCCATTGCCTCGGCCGCCCATGACGCGGAACGCGATTTGTCTACCTGCACACTGCCAGCGACGACCTTTTCGCGCGTCGTGCCAGGCGAGCCGCGCTTGCTGGCGGCCATGTATTCGGCCAAGCGCCGGAATGCCTCCAGAACAGCCGCGGGAGGCGTGCCGCTGCCTACAGTGCCGGTGAAACGGTACGTGCCGCCCGGCAGGCAGTAGCCGCCGACAGGCGACGGCGAGAGCGTGGCGGTTTGCCATGCATCGGCTTGCCAGATATCCACCGTGGAGATGGTGGCGGGCGCCAGCGGTGCGTGCCACTCGCCGCATCCTTCCACGATCCACTCGATAGAGCGGGACGTGTAGCGCCATGCCGTATAGGCCTCGATTCGCTGCCAGATCATGTCGGGATCGAGCGCAGTCGCCGCCGTCGACAGGCCCGAAGGCGCGTCCGGATAATCTGCCGGCTCGCCTTCTGTCTGTTTGATAGTTGTTGCCGTCATAGTCTCCACCTCGCCAGCGCTGCGAATGAACGAAGCGGCTCTTGCCGGTTGCGAGCCTGGACGACGGTGCCGTCATAGGCGGGCCAGCTTGAAAC
>NZ_RZOM01000592.1:0-3830 GCF_003999175.1 Mesorhizobium sp. M7A.F.Ca.ET.027.03.2.1
GTTTTGCTGGCTTTGCCGCTCTGTGGTTCATCGGCGGCCTGCGCCGCTGGCGCCGCAGCTTTCTGCGCCACAAGGTTGAGATCGCGCATCTCGATCGCTGGTACGCGCTGGCTCTCGACCATGTGCCCCAGGATTACGCACTGGCCGTCGAGATCCTCAATTGTCGCCGGCTGATCAAGGGCTACAGCGACACCCATGTCCGGGCACAGTCGAAATTCGACCGCGTTCTGTCCGCGCTCGACCTGGTCAAGGGCCGCGCCGACGCCGCCGACTGGATCCGCCGCCTGCGCGAAATGGCGCTGAAGGATGAGAAGGGCGACATGCTCGACGGCGCGCTGAAGACGGTGGCGACGCTGGGGCCGGACCCAATCAGCTGAGATATCTAGCGGGCGTCCACGGATTGGAGCGGCGCTAACCTTAACTCCGGGCTGGCTGACAGGATTGCCCGTGCGCCGGCGCTGACGCGGGGCCAGGTGCCTGACCCCGCCGTGCTTTGATCAGTTATGGTGCCAGCGGCGCCAGTGATGGTGCGGGTGCCAGCCATAGACCGGAGCGTGCCAGTAGTGGTAGCGCGGGCGCACGATGACGACGCCGTTCGGCACGCAACGGCCCCATCGGTTCGGGTGCCAGCCGATGCCGCACCCCCAGCGGACATGCTCGACCAATGCCGGGGCGGCCGGATGGGTTACAGACATGACGGGCATTGCGTTGGACGCGGTGGCGGTCACGACAGTTCCACTGACCGCCAGGATAGCGGCTGCTGCATAGTTTTTCAGGCGACTCATAATTGGGCTCCGAGTGCATTCGAGGTTGAAGATGGCCGCCCGGCACGGTGCGATCGGGCAGGCTTGTCCCTTCTCTTCGTTAAACGGCGTCTCCCGCCTTTTCCGTCGGTCGTCATGGCGATTTTTTCGGCGCCACGGCAGCGCGGCGTTCCATGTGGCGCAGCAATGCCTGTGCCAGCACGCTCCGGTTTTCGGGTGATGTGTTCGCCGCGAAGTCGACAATGGCCTGCTCGAGCCGGGTGCGAACCGTCGCGTCGGCGTTGCGTGCCCGCTCCAGGGCCGCCGACACGGCGGCCTTGTCTATGACAGGCTGTTGCAGCAGGTCCGCTGCCTGCTGCCTCGCCTGCTGGCCATCGAGAATGATCTGACGGGACTGCACGCGAACCTGGCGCAGCGCCTCGCGGAACGCCTTGCGATCCTGGTCGGGAAGTTGTCGGCCGGCCGATTCCAGCGAGACACCTGTTTTGGCATTTCTCAGCCAGACCGCACCGCCGACGAATGCGCCGGCAAGAAAGACGTTCAGCACCACGGAAGCAATAACCAGACCACGGACCCAGCGCGTGCTCATAGGCTTTCCTCACCGTTCTCGGCAGCGGGGCCGGCATCGCCAAACGCCGTCGCATTGGCATCCAGCACATAATGGTCCGGCTGGACCTCCGGCGTGACGATGGTCACCAGGGCCAGCCCTGCCACGGCACCGGCCAGACCAATGCCGGCAAGTCCCAGCCCCAGCCACCAGAACCGCTTACGCCGGCGCTGGACGAGGTGCCGGCCGGCAGCCTGCAGAATGCTGCCGTGCAGTGCCTTGTCCGGGGCGTCGACGCGGTAGCTGTCGAGCAGCGCGTCAAGTGTCCCGGCCTGCCTCAAGATGGCCTTGCCCGCGCCGCTCGCGGCAAAGACCGTGCCGGCCATTCGCTCAGCCTCGGGCCATCGCCGCAAGTCGCCGCCATAGGCCTGGGCCAAGACGGCAAAGCGCCTGGCATCCATTGCGGGTTCGTTCCAGGATCCTTCAGCCATGTGTCGCCCCCTCGCCCGTCGGCGCCGGGCGCCAGGCGGCACCAGCAAGGCGCAATGGCCGTGGTGCGTTGGTGCTTGCCCGGTGCTTACTCATCGGCGCCATCCCCCGCCAGGATCGCCTGCAGCGACCGCCGGCCGCGCGCAAGCAGGCTCTCCAGGGCATCGACGCTGATCTGCAAGGTCGCTGCCGCCTCGATATTGGACATCTCCTGATAGTAGACCAGAACGATGGCTTCGCGCTGGCGCGGCGCTATGGCTTGCAGCGCCCGTTCGACCCGAAGCGCTTCCTCCTGGCGAGGGGCATCGGGAAGTGCCGCGGGGTCGACCATCTCCGGCAGGTCGCCGGTCACCCACTCGCGCCTGCGACGCAGCCGGTCGTAGCAAAGGTTGAGCGTCACCCGGTGGATCCAGCTGTCGAAGCGCGCATTGCCGCGCCGCCAGCTCGCGGCATGGCGCCAGATCCGCACGAAGGTTTCCTGCGCGACATCCTCGGCCTCCGCCGCATCGCCGAGCATGCGCACGGCAAGCGCCAGGATACGCGGCAGCTTGCGCGCGACGAGCGTTTGCACGGCTGCCGGCTCGCCGGCGCCAACACGGCGAACCAGCTCCTCGTCCGGATCCGCAGCCATCAGTCGGCGCACTCCCGATATTCATCGCGCGTCATTGCCTCTTGGTCATTGCTCCCTGCTTGACCTCTTGGTCATTGCTCTTGCTTGGGAGCGGTTTTGTGGCCCGGCAGTTCGTCGGCCGTCAAAATGCCGTCGGCATTCTTGTCCAGCCGGGCGAAGCGCCTGGCGAAGAATGCATCGAGTTCGGCGCGATCGATGAAGCCGTCATGGTTGGAATCGATCCGCGCGAAGGATTTGGCGGCGTCGCCCTTGACGTTGCGCTTCGTCTGAAAGGCCTCCCATTCCAGCAGGCTGATCTTGCCGTCGCCATCCGTGTCGGCCGCCATGATCGCCTTTTCGCGCCGCTTCTGGAATTTGGCCAGCGTGATGTCGGACCTGGTCCCCGAAGCGCCTGGCGCGGCAAGTGGCGCGGCGGTCGGCGGTGCAGGCGGCGTCGTTGCCTGGGCGAAAGCCGCAACGGTCTGCAAACTCAAGGCAACGACTAATATCGAACGGCGGATCATGCTGTGCGTCTCCAGGTTGGCGCGACGCAGACGGCTTGTGCCGCCATCGCGCTTCAACCGTTAAACGCCGCGACCCGGAAAATCCGTCGGTCGCGCCTGCTGATCCGTTCACGCCCGGACAAAAGAGGGTGCCCATCCCGGCTCGATCGGGATGGAAGGAACTCTAGTCCGACGGGTCGGCCGCAATCAGTTGTTCGGGCTTGAACCCGGCATGTTGCGGGGTCCACACCTCGCCCTCGCGATTGAACCAGTGGCACAGATACATGCCCGAGGCTGCCCCATCGCTGATCGTCATCCTGGGACCTCCGGATTTCAGCCTGACGACGTCTCCGGTCTTGAAATTGTTGGGCATTTTTGACCTCCCATGCTGAGGCCATGATTTTCACACCAAACCGGTGTCTCGACAATGGCAGATCTGCCAGGCCGGCGCCGCAATCCTTTGCACCAGCTGCGAAGGGGCAGACAGACGACAAAAATGGAGGAGGAATGGTGCCGCTTGCGTGACTCGAACACGCGACCCCCGCATTACGAATGCGGTGCTCTACCAACTGAGCTAAAGCGGCCCAGGAAGCCAAGGCCTCCAGGATGCGGCGGTGATAGACGCAACCGGGCGCGAATTCAAGATGCGACTTGGCAATTCCTGCGTCGGCGTCGTGGCACCCTCGAAAGCCGGCCGCCGCCTTGTCCGCCAGTCAGTCGCCAAGGGAATGCGGCGCACGGTGCGCGTGCTCCCTGTGCGCGAAAATCGGCGAAACATGCTGATTTTGTTGCCGGAACAGCGCCGGAATGGACTTTGCACACCTCTGCGAGGCAGAATGCGCCGCTCGCCCGTTGATTGATTGGTCGCCTGCGGCTAACGATCACGGCAAGGTTGGCAAAGACAGAGGGACCCGCTT
>NZ_RZOM01000593.1:0-3824 GCF_003999175.1 Mesorhizobium sp. M7A.F.Ca.ET.027.03.2.1
TTTCTCACCTCCGTCGGCGGCATCGACGATCGCGTCGAGGGGCTGGAGGCCGGCGGCGACGACTATCTGGTCAAGCCCTTCGCCTTTTCCGAACTTCTCGCCCGCATCAACGCGCTTGGCCGGCGGCCGGCGGCGCAGGAGCAGAAAACCGTCCTGCGGGTCGCCGACCTCGAAATGGACCTGATCATGCGGCGGGTCACGAGGCGGGGCCAGCCGATCGACCTGCAGCCCAGGGAATTCAGCCTGCTGGAAGTGCTGATGCGCGGCGAAGGCCGCGTCATCACCCGGACCATGCTTCTGGAGCGCGTCTGGGATTTTCATTTCGATCCCAGGACCAGCGTCGTCGAGACCCATATCAGCCGGCTGCGGGCCAAGGTCGACAAGCCCTTCGAAACCCAGCTCATCCACACCGTCCGCAACACCGGCTACAGCCTGCACGCGCCGTCATGACCGGAACATGGTCCCGCCTGCTGCGCAGCACGCCGTTCCGGCTGGCCCTGACCTTCGCCTTCCTGTTCGTGCTCGCCTTCGTCCTGTCTGGCGCCATCGTCTACCAGATGATGAGCGCCGATCTTGCCGAGCGGCTCGACGACACCATCAAGGAGACCTACGCGGTCGTCGCCGCAACCTATGCCGAGAACGATCTCAAGGAGCTGGTCGAGACCGTCGGCAGCCACTCGCTGCGCAGCCTCAAAAAGGAGCAGCTGTTTTCGCTGACCGACGCGACGGGCAATCGCCTGGCCGGCAACTTCACCGCGGCAGGGCTTCCCGACGGCTTCTCGATGTTCGACACCGAAATGCCCGGCGTGCCGCCCGGCGCCGAGTACCGCGCCTATTCCGGCCCGGTCGGCGGCAACACCCTGACCGTCGCCTTCAGCCTTTCCGAGACGGAGGAGCTGGAGAGGATCGTGCTGATGAGCTTTGGCTGGGGAACCCTGATCATCACCGGGCTGGCGGTCGCCGGCGGCGCCCTGCTGGCCTCGCGGGTCCAGCGCCGTCTCGACGGCATTGCCGCCACCATGGTGGATGTCTCGCACGGACGGCTGGACACCCGCATTCCCCTGACCGGCAAGCGCGACGACATCGACATCGTCTCCAGCCAGGTCAATGCCGCGCTCGACCGCCTGTCGGCACTGGTCGAAGGCATGAAACAGGTCAGCGCCAACATCGCCCACGATCTGAAGACGCCGCTCAACCGGTTGCAGATGATCCTCGATACCGCGTCGGAAAAGAACCTGTCGGGCCAGAAAATCGCCGCTGAACTGGCCGAGGCGCATGCCGAGAGCCTGCAGATCAACGAGACCTTCGATGCCCTGCTGCGCATCGCGCAGATCGAGGCCGGCGCCCGCCGGGCGCGGTTCACCGATGTCGATCTGGGCGAGGTGCTGCAAACCATCGCCGAAATCTATGCCGATGTTGCCGAGGACGACGGAAAGTCGCTGTCGTTGGCGCAACCACAGGAAACGACGGACCGGATCCATGGCGATCGCGAGCTGTTGACGCAGATGTTCGCCAATCTGGTCGAGAACGCGCTGCGCCATTGTCCATCGGGCACGACGATAAAGCTGTCGGCGGCGCGCCAGGGCGAACGCGTCGTTGCCGGCGTCGCCGACAACGGTCCCGGCATTCCGGCGGAAGAGCGCGAGAAAGTGTTCCAGCGGCTCTATCGGCTGGACCATAGCCGGTCGACATCGGGCAGCGGGCTGGGTCTCAGCCTTGTCCGGGCAATCGCCGATCTGCATGGCGCATCGATCACGCTGGGCGATGGGCAGCCCGGGCTTGCGGTGGCGGTGAGTTTTCCGCTGGCGATGGATTAGAGGCCGATCTCCCCCCTTGAGGGGGAGATGTCGCCGAAGGCGACAGAGGGGGTCGCCTCGCGTGAAGCGCCAGCCTCCATCTGTCGCAAGGAGGTCGCATCCGGTCGGACCGACCCCCTCTGGCCTGCCGGCCATCTCCCCCTCGAGGGGGGAAACCAGCAGCTTCACCGATCGATCCGCGTCGACAGGATGATCGACGACAGGGTCCGCTCGACCCCGTCCATGGCGCCGATCTGGTCGAGCAGCATGTCGAGGTCGCGGATCGATGGCGCGTCGACGATGACGATCATGTCGAAATTGCCGCTGACCGAATGCAGCGTCCGGACCGTCGTCAGGGCGCGCAGGCCGCGCACCACCTTGTCGGCGAGCTTGGGCGTCACGGTGAGCAGTACATGCGCCCGCACCAGCCCCTGCTCGTAGTCCGGCGCCAGCCGGACGCCATAGCCTGATATGATGCCGCGCTGCTCCAGCCGCTCGATGCGGCTCTGCACGGTCGTTCGAGACACGCCAAGCCGCCGCGCCAGCTCGGCGGTCGAGGCGCGCGCATTCTCGCGCAGCAGGGAAAGCAGAGCCTGTTCGGCGTCACTGAGCATTTCGACGATTCTTCTCGGCAGACTGTCCAATCAACGGTTTCGTTTCGAACAAAACCACGCTTCCATTCGACGGGCAAGCTGCGAATCTGAGCTCACAATCAGTGAGGGATCGGTCATGAAAAAAATTGTCGTTGTCGGCGCCGGAAAGATCGGCTCGACCATTGCCGAGATGCTCGCCGCCACTGGGGATTATCAGGTCACGCTCGTCGACCGCTCGGCAGCACAGCTCGCTGCTGCCGAACTGCCGGCCACGGTTGCGACGCTGGAGCTCGACATCGAAGCCGCCGGCGCGCTGGAAGCCGCGCTCGCCGGCAAATTCGCGGTGCTCAGCGCCGCTCCCTTCCATCTGACCACCCGCATCGCCGAAGCGGCGGCCAGTGCCGGCGTGCACTATCTCGACCTGACCGAGGACGTCGTCTCGACCCGCCGCGTCAAGGAACTGGCGCGTTCGGGCAGAAGCGCCTTCATTCCGCAATGCGGCCTGGCGCCGGGCTTCATCTCGATCGTCGCCAACGATCTCGCCAGCCGGTTCGATTCGCTGGAGAGCGTGCGCATGCGCGTCGGCGCTTTGCCGCAATACCCGTCCAACGCGCTGAACTACAACCTGACCTGGAGCACCGACGGCGTCATCAACGAATATTGCGAGCCCTGCGAGGCAATCGTCGAAGGCGAGCTGGTCGAGGTGCCGCCACTGGAAGAGCGCGAGGAGTTCTCGCTCGACGGCGTCACCTACGAAGCGTTCAACACCTCCGGCGGCCTTGGCACGCTGGCCGAGACGCTGAAGGGCAGAGTGCGCACGCTCAACTACCGCACCATCCGCTATCCCGGCCACGCCGCGATCATGAAGGCGCTGCTCAACGATCTCGGCCTGCGCCACCGCCGTGACGTGCTGAAAGACATTTTCGAGAGCGCCCTGCCGGCGACGCTGCAGGACGTGGTCATCGTCTTCGTCACCGTCTCCGGCCGCAAGAATGGCCGCCTGCTGCAGGAGACCTACGCCAACAAGATCTACTCCAGGCGCATCGGCGACCAGGTGCGCAGCGCCATCCAGATCACCACGGCGTCCGGTATCTGCGCCGTGCTCGACATGCTGGCCGACGGCAGCCTGCCGGCGACGGGCTTCATCAAGCAGGAAGACATCGCGCTTGACGCGTTTCTGGCCAACCGTTTCGGGCGCGCCTATGCGCAGCACGAGATGGTGAGCCGGCTGGCGGGGTGATCAGCGTCTCTCTCTTGTGAGAGGCTGGCGGGACAGTGCCCCCTCTGCCCTGCCGGGCATCTCCCCCTCTAGGGGGGAGATCGGCTGTCATCTTAGATTTCGCCAATTTTCAAAGTCTTGGAAGAGGCGGGTTGCCCGAAACTGCTGATCTCCCCCCTTGAGGGGGAGATGTCCGGCAGGACAGAGGGGGGCGAG
>NZ_RZOM01000594.1:0-3824 GCF_003999175.1 Mesorhizobium sp. M7A.F.Ca.ET.027.03.2.1
CGTCGGCACCATCCTGGTCGGCATCCTGACCAACGGGATGACGATCCTGAACTTCAGCTACACCAGCCAGAACCTGATCAAGAGCGTGATCCTGCTGGGCGCGCTGGCGATCGACGCCATCATCAATCCGCGCGACGAGCAGACCTCGCAAAGCGGCGACATCTGAAACAAGAACCGAGACTTAAATCTGGGAGGAGAGACATGAAGTTGTTCAAGAACTGCCTGTTCGCGGGCATGACAGCGCTCGCGCTGCTGGGCGCGGCGAAAATCACCACGGCGCAGGAAACCGATCAGGTCGGCCGCTCCACGTATCTCGAGGCGCTCAAGGGCAAGAAGGTCATCTTCGTGCCGATCTCACAGGGCATGGACCTCAACCAGGCATGGGTGGTGGTGTGGCAGCGTCACGCGGCACGCTACGGCTTCAGCCTTGAAGTGCGCGATCCCTCCGGCGACACCAATGCCGGCATCCGCGCCATGCAGGGCGCCATCGCCGAGAAGCCGGACCTGATCATCGTGCAGAACCCCGATGTCCAGACCTACGCACGCCTGTTGAAACAGGCGCAGGCGGCCGGCATCAAGGTGCTGCAAGTCAACATGCAGTCGGCCACCCAGACCGACAGTTATGTCGGCAACGACTGGATCGAAATGGGCCGTCTCGAAATGGGCGAACTGGCCAAACACTGCACCGGCCCCAATGCCGTCTCGCACAAGGTGGTCTGGCTCGCCGGTGTCCAGACGGGCGCCGCCAACATCTACATGCGCACCGGCATCGACGAGGTGCTGAAGGCCAATCCCGAGCTGCAGCTCGTCTCCGACCAGCCGGCCGATTACATGAGCGAAAAGGCCCGCCAGATCACCGAGACGGTCCTCCAGCAGCATCCGGACCTGTGCGGCATCATGGGCATCTGGGACAATGCCGAGGTCGGCGCAGGCGCCGCCGTCGCGGCCGCCGGCAAGCAGGACCAGGTGACGATCGTTACCAATGGCGCCGGCAGCGCCACGGGCTGCGAGAGCATCAAGAACGGGCTGCTCGACGTGATCTTCAACTTTAATGCCCCGATCCAGGCCGAGATCGCCGCACAGCAGATTTCCGAGCTGCTGCAGCAGCCCGAGCGGCAAGCGGGCAGCGAGAAGACCATCTTCTTCGGCCCGATCACCCGCGTCGACAAGGCCAATGCGACCGGCAGGAATTGCTGGAAGCTGGACGAGCTCAAGTAACGGACTTCCTTGATGAGCATGGCCGAAAGCCTTGTGCGCTGGCGCTACCGCCTGCTCCCCGACCACGTGGTCGGGGAGATCCTGACCAAGAAGTGGATCGACAGCGTCATCCCCTTCACGGCGCTGGTCATTTTGTGCGCGATCTTCGGCTCGATCGTGCCGGGCTTCTTCGATCTGGCGACGCTGACCAATCTCAGCGGCCAGACCGCCGAGCTTGGCCTGGTGGTGCTCGGCATGACCATCGTCATGGTATCGGGCGGCATCGATCTGTCTGTCGGGTCGACCTTCGCGCTCGCCGTGCTGGTCACGCTCTATGGCATGAATGTCGAGCAGTGGAGCTTTGGTACCGGCCTGTTGGCGTGCCTGGGCCTCGGCGTCGTCTGCGGCGCCATCAACGGCTTCCTGGTTGGCTTCCTGCGCATGCGGGCCTTTCTCACCACGCTGGTGACGCTCATCATCTACCGCTCGACCTTCGACATCGTCTTCCCGCAGGTCTCGACGCGGATCGTCACCAGCGGTTCGGATTCGCCGGCCTATGATTTCCTTGGTTTCGGCACGATCTGGGGCGTGCCGACATCCTTTGTGGTCTTCGTCGTCATCGCGCTGATCATCCATCTCGTGCTGTCGCGCGCCCGCTATGGCTGGCGGCTGTTCGCGGTCGGCGGCGCGCGGCGCTCTGCCTACAATGCCGGCATCAATGTGCGCTTCATCTTGTTCAGCGCCTATGTCTTGTGCTCGGTGCTGGTGGCGCTCTCCGGCTTCTTCTTCTCGGCCCGCATCGGCAGTGCTGCTTCCGACATCGGCACCGGGCTCGAACTGCAGGTGTTGACCGCGACCGTGCTCGGCGGCATCTCGCTCGGCGGCGGGCGCGGCTCGGTCGCCAAGGCGCTGATGGGCACCGTTTTCGTGCTTGTCCTGTCGAACAGCCTGCTTGCGCTGGCCGTGCCCGGCCCGGTCAATTTCCTGATCCTCGGCATCGTGCTGCTCTTGTCGGTGCTTCTCGACGTACGCTGGGTGAAGAATCGCCACAAGATCCTGCGCAGCGTCTACATCTCGCCGACCTTCGCCAAGATGCCGCAGGCGATCTCGACCGCGCCCGGCGCGCCGATGGCGGTGAACGACCGGTTGAAGGACGTCGGCGTCATCGGCCTCGGCTTTCTCGACGGCGCGGAAGATGTGATCTTCGACCGGCAGGACCGCCTCTACACCGGCAGCCGCCAAGGCGATATCCTGCGCTTCCAGCCGCCACACTACACCGACAGCGAAGTGTTCGCACATATTGGCGGCTCGCCGCTCGGCATGGCTTTCGACCGCGACGACAACCTCGTCATCTGCGTCGCCGGCATGGGCCTCTACCAGGTCTCGCCGGCCGGGGATGTAAAACTGCTGACCGCCGAGACCAACCGCTCACTGACCTCGGTGGTCGACGACTCCACCATGAAGCTCGCCGACGACTGCGACATCCTGCCGGACGGCCGCATCGTCTTCTCGGAAGCGACAGTGCGCTTCGAGATGCATGACTGGTATGCCGACGCGCTGGAAAGCCGCGGCAACGGACGCATCATCGTCCATGATCCCAAATCCGGTTCGACACGCACACTGCTGTCGAACCTCGTCTTCCCCAATGGCATCTGCACGGCCTTCGACGGCCAGTCGGTGCTGTTCGCCGAAAGCTGGGCCTGCCGCATCAGCCGCTACTATTTCGATGGTCCGAAGAAGGGCCAGGTCGAGCGCGTCATCGAGGGCTTGCCCGGCTATCCCGACAACATCAACCGCGCCTCCGACGGCACCTACTGGCTGGCCCTGATGGGCATGCGCACGCCGGCATTGGATCTCTCGCTTGAAATGCCGGGCTTCCGCCGCCGCATGGCGCGGCGCGTATCGGAAGATGCGTGGCTGATGCCCAATCTCAACACCGGCTGCGTGCTGCGCTTCGACGAAAACGGCCAGATCCTCGAAAGCTTGTGGGACCAGGCCGGCGAGAAGCATCCGATGATCACCTCTATGCGCGAGCACAAGGGCATCCTCTATCTCTGCGGCATCTTCAACAACCGCATGGGCACTTTGCCCCTGAAAGGCGTCGATCCCGACTGGTTCAGCTCGGATTCCTACTGGGGCAAAAAGTCATGAGCGGTTTGAACCAGCTTCTTGACCGCTTTCTCGGCCGTGGCGAGTGGGCCGTGACCGTGCCGACGCTCGACGGGCCGTTGCTGCCCAACCAAGGACTGGAGGAAGCCGGTCAATTCGCCGGCCTCGCCGAGGCCGACAATCTCGTGCGCACCGAAAAGGGCCTCCTGGCAAGCAGCGCGAACCGGCTGATGCGCTTTAGCGCCGACGGCCGTGCCGAAACCTTGCAGGAATTTCCGGGCGAGATCACCGCACTCGCCCATGCCCGCGGCATGACCGCGATGGCCATCGACGGCAAAGGCGTCGTCATCCGCGGCGGCCTGCATGACGCGCGCGAGGCGACGGGCGAGGAGGCTCGGCGCCTCTCCTGCATCACCGCTCTCACCTTCCTCGACAGCAACACCTTGCTGGTGGCCAACGGCTCGGCCTCAGTGCCGGCGAGCGGTTGGCGTCGCGACCTGATGCAGAAGAGCGTATCC
>NZ_RZOM01000595.1:0-3817 GCF_003999175.1 Mesorhizobium sp. M7A.F.Ca.ET.027.03.2.1
CCGGTGTCGATGCTGATCGAGAATGTCGACCAGCGTTCAAAGGATTATGGCGAGATCGCCCGCCAATACCGGCCGGGCCATGCCGACTACACCTATGAGGTCAAATACGGCGTGCGCGATTATCGCGGTGGCGGCCGCTCCTCGGCCCGCGAGACGGCAGCCAGGGTGGCGGCCGGTGCCTTGGCGCGCAAAGTGGTTCCGGGCGTTGTGGTGCGCGGCGCGCTGGTGTCGATGGGCGAAAAATCCATAGACCGCGCCAACTGGAACTGGAATTTCATCGGCGATGCCGAAAATCCGTTCTTCACCCCCGATCCGGCCTCCGTACCCGTCTTCACCCAGTATCTCGACGGCATCCGCAAGGCGGGCTCCTCGGTCGGGGCGGTGATCGAGATCGTCGCCGACGGCGTTCCGCCAGGCCTCGGCGCGCCGATCTATGCCAAGCTCGATCAGGACATCGCCTCCGGCCTGATGTCGATCAACGCGGTCAAGGGCGTCGAGATCGGCAACGGCTTCGAGGCCGCCCGCATCACCGGCGAACAGAATGCCGACGAGATGCGCATCGGCAATGACGGCAAGCCGGTGTTCCTGTCCAACAATGCGGGCGGCATCCTCGGTGGCATCTCGACCGGCCAGGCGATCGTCGCCCGTTTCGCCGTCAAGCCGACCTCGTCGATCCTGACGCCGCGAAAGTCTATCGACAAGGACGGCAGGGACGTCGAGATCATGACCAAGGGCCGCCACGATCCATGCGTTGGCATCCGCGCCGTGCCGATCGGCGAAGCAATGGTTGCCTGTGCTATCGCCGATCATTATCTGCGGCATCGGGGACAGACGGGAAGGGAATAGGGGAATAGGGGAATAAGGGAATAGGGGAATAAGGGAATAGGGGAATATGTTGCGCTCTTAGCCCGGCCGGCCAATCTTTTTGCTTTTCCCTACTCCCGTACTGCCCTACTCCCTTATTCCCCTGCGAGCGAAGCGAGTACCCATGCCTTACGACCAGAAGAAAATCGTCGAAGCCCTGCGTGCTTTCGAACGCGGCGAGATCGTCGTCGTTATGGATGATGACGGGCGTGAAAACGAGGGCGATCTGATCGTCGCCGCTGTCCACTGCACGCCCGAAAAGATGGCGTTCATCGTTCGCCACACCTCCGGCATCGTCTGTACGCCGATGCCGCGCGAAGAAGCCAAGCGGCTGAACCTTGCGCCCATGGTCGCCGACAACGATTCCGCCCACACCACCGCTTTCACCGTCAGCGTCGATTTCAAGCATGGCACCACGACCGGCATCTCGGCCGAAGATCGCACTTTGACCGTACGCAATCTTGCCAACGGCAATGTCGGTGGCTCGGATTTCGTCCGCCCCGGCCACATCTTCCCGCTGATCGCGCGCGAAGGCGGCGTGCTGATGCGCTCCGGCCATACCGAAGCAGCGGTCGATCTGTGCAAGCTCGCCGGCCTGCCGCCGGTCGGCGTCATTTCCGAGCTGGTCAATGATGACGGCACCGTCAAGCGCGGCCCGCAGGTGCAGGCTTTCGCCGAGGAGCATGGGCTGAAGCAGGTTTCGGTCGCCGACCTCATCGCCTACCGGCAACGTAAGGAAACTCTGGTCGAACGCGTCGCTTGTTCGGAAATCGACACGCTCGGCGGCAAGGCGCAGGTCTTCACCTACACGCTGCCGTGGGACTCCATGCACCACGTCGCCATCGTCTTCGGCGACATTCGTGACGGCGAGGAGGTCCCGGTGCGCCTGCATTCGGAGGATGTGGCGACCGATGTGTTCGGCACCAGCCACCGGCTCGACGCCATCATGAAATCGATGGGCGAGCGCAGGCGCGGTGTCATCGTCTATCTCAGAGAAGGCTCCGTCGGCGTTGCGCATCAGGAGCGCAAACGACCGGCAAGCGGCGACCGCGAGGATCACGAAGAGGCCCGCCGCCGCGAAAACGAGTGGCGCGAGATCGGGCTCGGCGCGCAGATCCTCAAGGATCTAGGCATCTCCTCGATCAACCTGATCGCCTCGCGCGAACGCCACTATGTCGGCCTCGAAGGTTTTGGCATCCACATCGCCAAGACCGAGATCCTCTAGGATGTATCGATATTCAGGTGAGGCCGGCCTGCAAATGACGGCTTTCTGCGCTTCCGGTGCTCACGGACCGGAGAGTCCGCTGCGCTCCGGTTCTCGAAATCCATCATTTTCGACTCGGCCTGACCTGAATCTCAACATATCCTGGCGGTCACTCGGCCGGAACGGCGGCTGCTTCGCATCCGTCCATCTCGCACTCAGTCGTGGCAAGGCTGCGTTGGCCGAGCAGCACCGTGGCCAGTGCGATCGTGCCTGAAGCCACCGACACCCAGAACCCGCTCTGGGCGCCGAACGCATCCACCATCGCGCCGGCCGCGAACGAGCCCAGCGCCATGCCGATGCCGATGCCGGTCATGACCCAGGTGATGCCTTCGGTCAGCATCGCTTCCGGCACATGCCGCTCGATCAGGCCGAACGCGGTGATGAAGGTCGGCGAGATCGCCACCCCGCTGATGAACACGGTCAGCGCCAGCAGCGGCACGGTGTCGGCGGCGAGCGGCAACAGCGTGCCGAGCGCGACGAGGGCGACTGCGATGGCCAACTGGCGTTGCAGCGGCGCCTTCAGGCTGAGCGCGCCGACGATGATGCCGAGCACGAACGATCCCAGCGCATAAACGCCGATGACAAGGCTGGCGGCGCCCGGTTGGCCAAGCTCCTTGGTGATCGCCACGGTGGTCACTTCCGTCGTCGCGAAGGTTGCGCCGATGAAGATCAGGGCGAGGGTGATGATCTGAACCGGCCGCAGGCGGATCGCCGAGCCGCTTGAGTTATGGTCGACCGGCCGCACCCGGGGCTCGGTCGAGCGTTGCAGGATGAAGGCCGCTGATCCGAATGCGAGAAATAATGTGCTCACCAGAACGCCGGCTTCCGGGAACAGGGCGGCACTCAGGCCGACCGATAGCGATGCCCCGGCGATATAGACCAGTTCATCGGCCACGGACTCGAAGGCGAATGCGGTGTTCATCTGCGGCCGCCCCCGGAAAATCTCCGTCCAGCGCGCGCGCACCATCGCAGGTATGCTTGGCATGGCGGCGGCCAGCAGTGCCGATACGAACAGCGTCCAAACCGGCCAGTCCTGGTTGGCCGCCGCTATCAGGACCGCGAAAGCCAGCACCGCGATGATGGTGGTGGGCACCACGATTCGTGTCTGGCCCAGGCGGTCCACCAGTCTCGATACCTGCGGCGCGACGAAGGCGTTGGCCAGCGCGTATGTCGCCGAGACGGCTCCGGCCAGCCAGTATTCGCCACGCGTCTGCGACAGCATCGCCACGATGCCGATGGGCGCCATGGCGATCGGCAGGCGCGCTAGGAAGCCGGCGGCCGCGAAGCCCTTGGCGCCGGGGGCACGAAAGATTTCCGCATAGGGATTTTGCATCGGTTGGTTCCTCGACAAAGGACGATTGGACAATTACATACGGAGCGTATGATTATTAGATAGAGCATACGCCGCGTATGTCAATTGGCATACGAAGCGTATGTGAATAGGTCCAGGACACATGCACAAACCCCGCAAGGAGATGATCGCCGAGACGCGCGCCAAGCTGATCGCGGCGGCCCGCCACGCCTTTGGCACAACAGGCTATGCGGAAGCCTCGATGGATGATTTCACCGCTTCGGCCGGGCTGACGCGCGGCGCGCTCTATCATCATTTCGGCGACAAGAAGGGGCTGTTGCAGGCGGTCATAGCCCAGATTGACGGCGAGATGGCGGCGCGCATCAATGAGGTTGCGT
>NZ_RZOM01000596.1:0-3815 GCF_003999175.1 Mesorhizobium sp. M7A.F.Ca.ET.027.03.2.1
GCCGACACACTGCGCTACGATCCGAACGCAGCCCTGTCGGTCGAAGAGGCGCTGCGTTTCGGCCAGGCCATCTCCGATCTCAGGAACGACTATTTCGAGGACCCGACCTGGGGCCTTGCCGGCATGCGCCGCTTACGCGAGAAGCTCTCCATCCCGCTGGCCACCAACACCATCGTCATCGATTTCGAACAGCTCGCCACCAATGTGCGCGACCCTGCGGTTGACGTGATCCTGCTCGACACCACCTTCTGGGGCGGCATCCGCGCCTGCGTGCGCGCCGCGCAGATCTGCGACACGTTCGGCCTCGGCATTGCGGTGCATTCCTCTGGCGAACTCGGCATTCAGCTCGCCACCATGCTGCATCTTGGCGCTGTGCTGCCCAACCTCGTCTTCACCGCCGACGCGCATTACCATCACCTTGCCGACGACATCATCATCGGCGGCAAGATGCCCTACGAGAATGGTGCGATCGCGGTGCCGGAGGCACCGGGCCTCGGTGTCGAGCTCGATCGCGACAAACTCGCAACCTATGCCGAGCTCTATCGCTCGCTGGGCGGCTATGCCTACGACCGCGATCCCGGCCGTCCGGGTTGGTATCCGCTGCTGCCCAACACGAATTTCGCCGACCATTTGAACGATGCCGTGCCTGATCTCGGGCTGGGCTGACTTTTTTCGTTCGAAAGGATCGTCGGGAGGACGCTATGACTTTCAACCGGAGGAGAACAACAATGAACAGGACCACAGCTTTATTCGTTGCAGCCATGCTCGGCTGCACCAGCTTTGCAGCGCTGCATGCGCGCGCCGATGAAGGCGTCGCCAAGGGCGACACTTCGGCCAAGAAGATCGCCTTCAGCAATTCCTACGCCGGCAATTCCTTCCGCCAGGTGATGATCAAGAGCTTCGAGGAAATGGGCGCCAAGGCCGTGGCCGACAAGCAGGTCGCCGCAACAGCCGTCGTCAGCTCGAACAATTCGGTGACCGAACAGGCGAGCCAGATCGAGAACCTGATCCTGCAGGGCTACGATGCGATCATCGTCCTTGCCGGCTCCGACACCGCACTCAACGGCGCCATCAAGGATGCCTGCAATGCCGGTATCACGGTCGTCGCCTTCGCCAGCGGCGTCACCGAGCCTTGCGCCTATGTCGTCGACTACAACCTCGATTCCTATGCCAAGGCCGAACTGGATTTCATCTCCAGCAAGCTCGGCGACAAGCCGGCCAACATCCTCGAGATCCGCGGTATGGCCGGCGACGGTTTCGACAAGCGCTTGCATGAGGGCGTCGAGAAGGCCATGAAGGCGCACGCCAGCTACAAGGCTGTCGGCGAGGTCTATGGTCAGTGGACGGCCACCGTGGCACAAAAGGAAGTGTCGGGCATCCTGCCGTCGCTGCCTCAGGTCGATGCGGTGCTGACGCAGGGCGGCGACGGCTATGGCGCGGCGCAGGCATTCAAGGCCGCCAACCGGCCGCTGCCGATCATCATCATGGGCAACCGCCAGGACGAATTGGCGCTGTGGAAGCAGGAGCATGGTGCCGGCGGCTACGAAACTTTCTCGCTGGGCGCCACGCCCAGCGTCTCGCAGGTCGCGTTCTGGGTCGCCCAGCAGATCCTGGCCGGCAAGCAGGTGCCGAAATTCGTCGAGGTGCCGCTCCTGCAAATCAATCAGCCCGATCTCGACGCCTGGCTGAAGACGGTTCCCGCAGGCGGCGTGGTCAATGCCGAATATCCGCAGGAGCTGGTGGCCAAGATCATCGACGCCAACGTAAAGAAGGAGCCTCTGCCGGGCGTTCCCGCGCCGAAATGAGCAGCATGGCCGAATGATGAACGATCCCACGTCGCCCAAAAAGGACGCAGCAGAGAGAGGCGATGCTGACAGCCCTCTTGTCGAGGTAGGCAATGTCCGCAAGAGCTATGATGCCGTGCATGCCTTGGGCGGCGTGGATTTTCATCTGAACCCCGGCGAGGTCGTTGGCCTGGTCGGTCACAACGGCGCCGGCAAGTCGACGCTGATGAACGTGCTGGCCGGCACCATCGAGCGCAGCAGCGGCAGCTTTCGCCTCGGCGGACGTGAGATCGGTGCCTGGAGTGCGGCCAGTGCCCAGCAGGCCGGTCTGCGCTGTATCTTCCAGGAACTGTCGCTCTGTGCCAATTTGACGTCGGCGGAAAATGCCCGGATCGTGCACAGGTCTTTGCGTGGGTTGGGCTGGCGCCGGCGCGCGCGCCAGGTGATTGGTCCGGTGCTGGACGAGATCTTCCCTGGCCACGGCATCGATCTCGACAGGAAGGTCGCCGACCTGCCGATCGGCGAGCGACAGATGGTCGAGATCGCCCGCGCCTTCACGCAGACCAGCATCAAATTGCGCGCCGTCATTCTCGATGAGCCAACCTCGGCGCTCGGCCATGAGGCGACGGAGCAACTGCTCACCCACATTCGTCGTGCCGCCGGACGTGGTATCGCCTGCATCCTGATCACCCATCGACTGAACGAGATCCTCGCCGTCTGCGACCGCACCGTCGTCATGGTCGACGGCAAGGTCGTCGCCGAACGGGCGACCGCCGGCCTGTCACGCGCCGCACTTGTCGAGCTGATGGGCAGCATCGAGCGGCCCCGCGACCGCTCCGCCGGTAAGGCCGCGTCGGTGCAAACTCCAGTGATCCGGCATGCGGGTCGCGACACCGCTGATCTGACCATCGAAGTCGGCAAGGGCGAGATCATCGGTTTCGCCGGGCTCGACGGCCACGGCCAGCGCGAGCGGCTGCGCGCGATGTTCTATGCCGCGCGCCGGCAGCGCGAGGCCTTGCCGGGTGCCTATGTTGCCGGCGACCGCGGCTCTGAAGGCGTGTTCTCACTGTGGTCTATCGCCGACAATCTGACCATCCGCAGCCTGAATGCGCTGACGCGGGGCGGCATGATTTCAGGCGCCGCCGCTCGCAAGCTGGCCGAGACCTGGTCGGAGCGGCTCAAGGTAAAGGCGCCTTCGATCGACACGCCGATCATGTCGCTGTCCGGCGGCAACCAGCAGAAGGTGCTGTTCGCTCGTGCGCTGGCGTCGGACGCCGAGGTGATCTTCCTCGACGATCCGATGCGCGGCGTCGATGTCGGCACCAAGCAGGAGGTCTACCGGCTGATCCGCGCGGAGGCCGAGAACGGACGCGCCTTCGTCTGGTACACAACCGAGCTCGAAGAGCTGACCAATTGCGAGCGCATCTATGTCTTCCGCGAGGGCCGCGCCGTGACCAGGCTGGAAGATGAGGCCATCGAGACCGGCCGTATCCTGCAGGCGTCGTTCGGAGGCGACCATGTCTGACGCGGCTGCCCGAGTTCCGGCCCGTTCTCCTTCCAATCCGCGTTCGGCCTTGCTCAATGCCATGCAGGTCGGCCTGCCGGCTATCGCGCTGCTGGTTATGCTGGCCATCATCTTCAGCATCCGCCCGGCGGCGATGAGCTATTTCGGCTTCCATCTGCTGTTCAAGCTCTCGGTGCCGCTGGTCTTTGCCGCGCTGGCGCAGATGATGGTGATCATGCTGGGCGACATCGACCTGTCGAACGGCGCCTTTGTCGGGCTGATCACCTGCGTCACGGCGCTCTATCTCGGGGACGCGCCGGCAATCGCGGCGCTGTGCTACATCGTCCTGATCGCCGCCTATGCCGGTTTCGGCCTGCTTATTCATGCCCGGCAATTGCCCTCGATCATCGTGACGCTGGGCATGTCCTTCATCTGGCTCGGCATCGCCGTCATCCTGTTGCCGGCACCGGGTGGCTCGGCACCCGCATGGCTTGCCGCCTTCATGAGCTGGCAGCCGCCTTTGATGC
>NZ_RZOM01000597.1:0-3812 GCF_003999175.1 Mesorhizobium sp. M7A.F.Ca.ET.027.03.2.1
GCTCGAGACGGCAAGAAGCGCGGCAATCAGGATTGACGATCTCGGCTGGGCCATTGAGGCGCTCCACGCAGGCGGACTGATCAACGGAACATGAACGAGATTGGTGAACCAACGGTTAAGCATGCGATGTTGCCAATCGTGTATTGGCCGGCAGCCACCCGCGAGGCGCGGTCCGGTCGGGTCGCAAGCCTGCCAAACCCGGGACTAGACGGCGCAGCGGTACTTTAGCCCGAAGTTAACCACGCAATATGTTCGAACCGGGAAAGGAATCGGTAAGGCTGTTTCTTAAGCCGATCGAAAGAGCTTCTCCCTAGATTGGCAGCATCCGATCAACCATCACAGAAGTTGACGGAAGTGCTGTAACACGTGGAGTAGGAGCTCTCGAATGTCTAATCTCATCGCACGTTTTGTGAAGGACGAATCCGGCGCGACCGCTATCGAATATGGTCTGATCGCCGCTCTCATTGCGCTCGCCATCATCACTGGCGCCGGCACGCTCGGCAATGCGCTGAACGCCAAGTTCACCAACATCGGCACCACCCTGAACGGCACGCCGAGCGGCAGCTGATCGGCTTATCGCCGAGCACTTGCATTACATTTCTGGAAAAGGGCCGCCACGTGGCGGCCCTTTTTCTATGCCGCTGCCAACATAGGTCGTCTTTTCGTTCCTGGCCTCATCAATCGTTAATCGAATATACTTAGATTGAGCCCCGTGAAATCGGACAATAGGCATGGCGCCGATGCTTGAAGCCCTGATCTTCGTCGTCTTTCCGTTCTGCATGCTGTTTGCCGCGATCTCCGACATGCTGTCGATGACGATCGCCAACCGCGTGCCGGTGCTGCTCGTCGTTGTCTTCGCGCTGGTCGCGCCCCTTACAGGCATGGACTGGGCGGCTTATGGCGGCCACTTCGCCGCCGGCGCCCTGGTTCTGGCCGTGACGTTCGGCCTGTTTGCAATGGGCGGCATGGGCGGCGGCGACGCCAAGCTTCTGGCCGCAACCGCGATGTGGATGGGCCTCAATGTCAATCTCGTGGAGTATCTTGTCGCCTCGACAATCATCGGCGGCTTGCTGACGCTCGCGATCATCCTCTACCGGAAGTCGATGCTTGCGGCCGTTACCGGCCAAAATCCGTTTCTGCGCCATTTCGCCGACGAGGCAAAAGGTGTTCCCTATGGCGTCGCGCTCGGCCTTGGCGGGTTGCTGACCTATCCGGATTCGACTCTGATGGCATGGGCGCTTGCCAGGCTGGCGGCTTGAGCACGATCTTATTTTTATTGTCTGTCAGCATAGCCGAAACCCCGTTCTCAACAGGGCCGGCCCGGCCATTTTGGCCGTCCAGACCACATTCCGGCTAATTTATGTAAACCTTAAATTAATCACGATCGTAAGCATTACATTAACCTTGTTTTGACGATTGCCGCTGCAAAGTCCGGCTTGGCTACGTGGTTTGCCAGGGCAAGGGTTCGGACAGATGCCAGCATCGCGATTGATAATTCTGAGCGTGGCGGTGGCCGCGGCGGGTGGCGCTGGCTATGTCGCGAAGAACATGGTGGCACCGCCGCCCCAGGTCGTCGTCGATTCCGGTCCCCAGGCGCCGGCGGTGGCACTCCAGGATGTGCTTGTGCTTTCAGGCGACGTTCCGATGGGCAATCCGATCCAAAACAACATCGCCTGGCAATCCTGGCCCGCCGACGGCGTCAACGCGAATTTCATCACCCGCACCGCCGAGCCCGAGGCACTGGACAAGCTGAAGGGTTCCATTGCCCGTGTGGCGATGTATGCCGGAGAACCCCTGCGGCGCTCCAAGCTGATCGGCGAGGGTCAGAGCTTCATGTCGTCGATCCTGCCTTCCGGCATGCGGGCGGTCGCCACGGCCATCTCGGCCGATACGTCGGCCGGCGGCTTCATTCTTCCCAACGATTTCGTCGACGTCATCATGACCCGCAGGGCCGATGCCGCCAGCGGCTCCGCCGGCTTCAACACCGAGACCATCCTCAAGAACATCCGCGTCCTGGCCATCGACCAGACCATTCAGGAGGACGAGGAAGGCAAGAAGACCAGGGTGGGCCAGACCGCCACGCTGGAACTGACGCCCAAGCAGGCGGAGATCATCACCGTCGCCCAGCAGATGGCGGATCGCCTGACCCTGGCGCTGCGGGCGGTCGCGGACACGCAGGAAAAGAATGTGGGTGAGGCCGACTACCTCGTTTCCGGCAATGGCCGCAGGGGAACGGTGAGGTTGATCAAGTCGGGCGAAGTTTCCGAAGTGGGAGCAAGGAAATGAAGCTAGGTGGCAAACTGCCGGCAATCGTAGCCGCGGCATTCGGCCTGCTGCTCGTCGGAACGAACGTGCAAGGCAGCGTCGTCGAGGCAAAGAACGCGCAGGTCACGGCATCGACGGCCACCCAGCGCGTCAAGCTCGGCCTCAACAAGTCGGTGGTCATCGACCTGCCGAGCGATGCCTACGACATTCTCGTCGCCAACCCGGCGGTTGCCGATGCGGTGACCCGCACCGCAAGGCGCATCTATCTGTTCGGCAAGGCGGTCGGCGAGACGAACATCTTTGTTTTCGGCCCCAACGGCGAGCAGATCGTCAGCCTGGACCTGGCCGTCGAACGCGACGTTGCCGGCCTTGAGGATTATATCAGGCGCTTCCTGCCGACGTCTGCCATCAAGGTCGAACTGCTGAACGACAACGTCGTCCTGACCGGAACGGTCGACACGCCGCTGGATGCAAAGCGCGCGGTCGACCTGGCGACGATCTTCGTTTCGGGTGGTGAAGCGACGACGGGACAGTATTCGCAGACCGCCGCCGGCGGTTCGGCCCAAAGCGGTGTCGACATCAACAATCCGGACCAGGAGCGCCGCACCAGCAAGATCGTCAACCTGCTACAGATCATTGGCGACGACCAGGTCACGCTGAAGGTCACGGTCGCCGAAGTCAGCCGCTCCGTGATGAAGCAGCTCGGCGTCAATATGGTCGGCAGCGGCAGCTCCAACGGCATTTCCTATAGCGCGGCAAGCTCGCCTGCTTTCGGGTTGGGCAAGCCGCTTTCGGCTAGTTCCGGTTTGTTGCTGGGAGACGGCATCGGCAACGGCCTCCAGGCCTACATCAATGCCATGGAGCAAAGCGGCGTGATGAAGACGCTGGCCGAGCCGACCCTCACCGCCGTGTCCGGCGAGAAGGCAACGTTCAAGGTCGGCGGCGAGTACAATCTGGCGACCGGTCGCTCGAGCAATGTCTCGACCGACAATCAGACCGGCCTGACCACATACACGTTTGAAAAGATCGAATACGGCATTGGCCTCGAGTTCGAGCCGGTCGTGTTGTCGGCGGGGCGCATAAGCCTCAAGGTCAGGACGTCTGTTTCGGAGCCGACCACGGATGGTGCGCCGACCCTCGAAGGTTCGGGCACTCAACCCGGCATGACGATATTGTCGATCCGCAAAAGGCTTGCCGATACCACCGTCGAATTGCCTTCGGGCGGGTCGATGATGATCGCCGGTCTCGTTCGCGACGACGTTCGCCAGGCTATCTCGGGCCTGCCTGGCCTGGCCAAGATCCCGGTGCTCGGCTCCCTCTTCCGCAGCAGGGACTTCGTCCGCAACGAGACCGAGCTCGTCATCATCATAACGCCCTATCTGGTGAAGCCGGTGGCCCGCAACGACCTTGCCAAGCCGGACGACAATTTCAACGCCGCCAGCGATGGCGCCGGCATGTTCCTTGGCCGCGTCAATCGCGTCTACGGCACCATGCAGACAGACAAGCCCAATGGCCGCTACCACGGCGTTGTCGGCTTCATCTACAAG
>NZ_RZOM01000598.1:0-3807 GCF_003999175.1 Mesorhizobium sp. M7A.F.Ca.ET.027.03.2.1
GCGTCGCCGACAGCACCATCATGAAGGTGGCGGTGACATAGACGTCGCCGACAGCCATGGAGCCGACGGTCGGCCCGGCGATCGTCGGCAGCGCGAAGATGATCGCGGTCTCGATCTCGCCGGTCAGCATATAGGGCAGCACCACACCCTGATACATGATGAGCGGATGCAGCGCGTTGGGCACGGCGTGGCGCATGACGACGGCGGCACCCGTCAGCCCCTTGGCCCTGGCCGTCTCGACATATTGCGCGTTCAGCGTATCGAGCAGATTGCCGCGCATGACGCGCATATTGTAGGCGAGGCCGCCGAAAGTCGCGATCGCCACCACCGGCCAGACATGCTTGACCAGGTCGACGAATTTGGCCCACGACCACGGCGCGCCACCATATTGCGGCGAGAAGAATGAGCCGATCTCCGACACGTTGAACTGGAACACCAGGAGATAGACGATGATCAGCGCCATCAGGAAGCGCGGCACCGTCATGCCGAGAAAAGAGATGGCCGACAGTGTCGAGTCGATCCAGGTGTATTGCCTTGTCGCCGCCCATATGCCGAATGTGATGCCCAGCACCGAGGCCAGCAGATGGCAGACCAGCGCCAGGAGGAGCGTGCGCGGCAGGCGCTCTCCGACCACGTCGGCGACCGGTTTGTTGTAGTACAGGCTGTAGCCGAAATCGCCGCGGGTGACGATGCCACCGATCCAGTTGAGATACTGGAGAGGCAGCGGCTTATCGAGACCATGCTCGATGCGATAGGCCTTTGCCTGCGCGTCGGCCTCGGCGAAGGAGGCTCCACCCTGGTTGATCGCCTGCGAGCGGATGTAGTCGGCATAATCGCCCGGCGGCGCCTGGATGATGGCAAAGGTGGCCAGGCTCAAAATGGCGAGGACCGGGATTGCCGACGCTATGCGCGTGAGCAGGAATCGCAGCATGGACGGTTCGTTTCCTTGTCTCGCCGATCGCGCCCTTGGTTGCGTCCGGAGGTTGGTTTGTCCGGACGCGCCAGCGGCGCGGCCGGAGGTCTCTCGGTCAGGGAGGTAAACCTAATTCATCGGCCCCTTCTCTCCGGGTTTGCCGGGCAACTCCTCGGGGAACAATTCGTATTTCGCCTGCTTGTCGGCCGCGACAAAGACCCGTTCGCGGATGATCGAATCCTCGGCCCAGTTGAACATGAAGATCGGCGTGCCCTGCGGAATGTTCGAGAAGCGCTTGTTGACGATCAGCGCGCCGGGATATTCCGTCAGGCCGACATTGTAGACGTGCTCCGTCGAGATCTTCTGGAATTGTTTCATCAGGCTGGCACGCTGGTCGTTCTCCTGCGTCGAGACGAACTTGTTGACGATATCGACGAGATCCTTTTCGAACGGCATCACATCGACCTCGCCGTTCTCCGGCGCCCGATGGTCCCAGCTGGTGCGCGGGCCGACCGGGGCAAGCTGCACGGTGTTCTGCACCACCGACGTCAGTTCCTGTTCGTTGCGCCGGACCAGCCAATCGAAGCGGCCCGAATATTGGGAAGCGTCGCGCTGGGTGCCGTTGAGGCCATTGAGCACGACCCGAAGCCCGAGCTTTTCCATCTGGGCGACGACGCCTTCGGCAAGGCTCTTGTCGGTCGTGTAGTCGTTGTTGACCAGCATCACGATCTCGACATTCTTGCCGCCGGCGGTACCGGAAGGGAAATTCACGAAGCCGTCGCCATCCGTATCCTTGAGGCCGGCCTTGGCGAGTTCCGCCTTGGCGCCCTCGAGGTCGAAGGGGTAGTAGACCGTCGAAGCGCGGTCGTAGAAGCTGGTTCCTGACGACAGGCCGCCGGGATAGATGGCGGTGAACGGCCCCTTGACCAGCGAGTCACCGAGCGCCTTGCGGTCGAGCGCCATGGTGACGGCCTTGCGGAAATCCTCGTTGCGGTTCAGCTCGCGGATCGCCTGGCCCCGTTCGTCCGGATTGCCCCAGCCATTCGCGGAAAAATTAAACCGCAGATTGTAGCCGATGAGCCGCGGGCCGAAAGCAAGACGGGCCGGTGCGTTCGCCTCTGCCGCACGCTTCAGCGAGGCGACGAAGTTTTCCGGCTGCTCCAGATTGGAAAAATCGGCCGCGCCGGCCACCGCCTGGACGTCGCGATCGGCCCAGGTCGACAGCTTGTAGTGCAGTTCGTTGAGATAGGGCAGCTGGTTACCCTTCTCGTCGACCTTCCAGTAATAGGGATTGCGGCGCATGACGATGATGTCGTCCGGCCGGTATTCGACCGGGACCCAGCCACCCATCACGGGCATGTTCATGAATTCCGGCGGGAAGGCATTCTTGAACTGATCGTAGGTGTTCTTCGAGTATTTCGGATGCTGCGGCTTCAGGATGTGCGCGGGGCCAGGACAGAAAGTGCCGTAGGCCATGGCGTACAGGTACTGCTTCGGGAAGGCATCCTTGAAGGTCCATTCGACGGTGTAGTCGTCGATCTTCTTCAGCGTCGTGCCGACGCCGAAGCTTTCCGGCGTGGCGCCGTTCAGCGGCGAGACGTTGGGATCGACCACCTCGTCGTCCCAGTAGAACATGACGTCGTCGGCATTGAACGGCACGCCGTCCGACCACTTCGCTCCTTCGATGAGGTGCATGGTCAGCTTGTGGCCATCGCTCGACCAATCCCAGCTCCTGGCCAGGTTCGGCAGCGGCTCGGTGTCCTTGGCCTCGACCTGGAACAGCGGGGCGGTGCGCGTCAGGCATTCGGAGAGGCCGATGTCGATGCCGCCCCAGCCTTGCGTCTGACCGGCGCCGTAGTTCCAGCCTTCCGGCCGCCCGCCGATGACGTGGCGCATCGTATCGCCATAGACGCCGATGCCGTCCTGCATGTTGCCCTTCTTGAAGACCAGCGGCTCCTTCGGCAGCCTGTCCTTCACCGGCGGCAGCTTGCCGGTCTTGACGTATTTCTCGGTGACCCAGTCGGGCTCGTGATATTCGGGGAGCGCCTTGAACTCCAGGATCGAGTCTCGCGCGACATAGTTGATCTTGCCTTCGGCGGGAAACGGTGTCGGCGCCGGCGGAACCGTCGGTTCGGAAGCGTAAGCACCGAGTGCCGAGACCGAGACGCTCAGCGTCAGTCCGGCAGCAAGGCCGATATTGCGGAAATTCCTCACGGTCTCTCTCCCTCTTGTTTGTCCGGAGCGTTTGCACCCGCTCCGCCTCTCCTCGAATTCAAACGGCTTCGTGGCAGTGGATCCGCCTCCCATGGATCCACCATCACCGCATGAATTCCAGCCGGCCCGTCTCAGCCGGCTCGTCTCAGCCGGCTTGCTTCAGCGCGGCTTTTTCGGCGCGTAATTCCTCGATCGAGCGAACGCTGCGCCGTGCGGCGCCCGCCCACTCGCGGGTCTTCACCTGGGATGTCGACAGCCGCTCCCTGGCCGCCGGAACCGCATGGGCATATTGCGGCAGCCAGGCCGCCTGGGCGACGACCATTTCGTCGACCATTTGCCAGACCTCTTCCGGCGTCGAAACCGCGCCGACCAGCGGGTCATGCAGCACGGCGAGCTTCAGAAGATCGATGTCGCCTGATATCGCGGTATGCACCGACATGCGCTGGACATTGATCGAGGCGATGCAGGTGGCGGCGCAGGCCTCCGGCAACGTGATGCCGGCGGCCATGTTGATGCCAAAACGGTCGACGAAGCCGGGCGACTCGATGATGGCATCCTGCGGCAGGTTGGTGATCACGCCATTGTTCTTGACGTTGAAGTGGCCGCGATAGACCCGGTTGGTCTCCAGCGCCTCCAATATGTGGCTGGCATGCTCGTTGGAGCGCTTCGCCCGGTCGATC
>NZ_RZOM01000599.1:0-3798 GCF_003999175.1 Mesorhizobium sp. M7A.F.Ca.ET.027.03.2.1
ATTATGAAGTTGCCGATATCGAGACGTCTTGAGGGTTCGGAGCTTGTGCACCATATCAGCCTCAACTGGACCCGGCTCGAATGGGAGGGTCCGTCACCGCAATCGGATCCGGTGCCGCAAAGCGGGCCGGTGATGGAAGGAGACAGATATGAACCTTGAGAAATACTCAGAGCGCGTGCGCGGTTTTATCCAGTCCGCGCAGACTATGGCGCTTTCCCGCAACCATCAGCAATTCACCCCTGAGCATATCCTGAAAGTGCTCGTCGACGATGATGAGGGCCTGGCCGCGTCGCTGATCGAACGCGCCGGCGGCAACGTCCGCGACGTCAAGCTTGGCGTCGAGACGGCGCTCGAAGCGATGCCCAAGGTCGAGGGCGGCAATGGCCAGCTCTATCTGGCCCAGCCGCTGGCAAAAGTGTTTTCGACCGCCGAGGAACTGGCCAAGAAAGCCGGCGACAGCTTTGTCACGGTGGAGCGGCTCTTGCAGGCGCTGGCCATGGAGAAGTCGGCCAAGACCGCCGACATACTGGCCAAGGCCGGCGTCACCCCGCAGGCGCTCAACCAGGTCATCAATGACGTCCGCAAGGGCCGCACCGCCGATTCGGCGAGTGCCGAACAGGGCTACGACGCGCTGAAGAAATACGCGCGCGACCTGACCGCGGATGCCCGTGCCGGCAAGCTGGACCCCGTGATCGGCCGTGACGACGAGATCCGCCGCACCATTCAGGTGCTGTCGCGCCGCACCAAGAACAATCCGGTGCTGATCGGCGAACCGGGCGTCGGCAAGACGGCGATCGCCGAAGGCCTGGCGCTGCGCATCGTCAATGGCGACGTGCCGGAATCGCTGAAGGACAAGCAATTGATGGCGCTCGACATGGGCGCGCTGATTGCCGGCGCCAAATATCGCGGCGAGTTCGAGGAGCGGCTGAAGGCCGTGCTCTCCGAAGTCACCTCGGCCAGCGGCAACATCATCCTGTTCATCGATGAGATGCACACCCTGGTCGGTGCCGGCAAGGCGGATGGCGCCATGGATGCGTCGAACCTTCTGAAGCCGGCGCTGGCGCGCGGCGAGCTGCACTGCGTCGGCGCCACCACGCTCGATGAGTATCGCAAGCATGTCGAGAAGGATGCAGCGCTTGCCCGCCGCTTCCAGCCGGTGTTCGTCGACGAGCCGACGGTGGAAGACACCGTCTCGATCCTGCGCGGCCTGAAGGAGAAGTACGAGCAGCACCACAAGGTGCGCATTTCGGATTCGGCGCTGGTGGCGGCGGCGACGCTGTCCAAACGCTACATCGCCGATCGCTTCCTGCCGGACAAGGCGATCGATCTGGTCGACGAAGCCGCATCGCGGCTGCGCATGCAGGTCGATTCCAAGCCCGAGGCGCTGGACGAGATCGATCGCCGCATCATGCAGCTCAAGATCGAACGCGAGGCGCTGAAGGTCGAGACGGACGACGCCTCGAAGGATCGGCTTGCCCGCCTGGAAAAGGAACTCGTCGGCCTCGAGGAGGAATCGACCGAGATCACTGCCAAATGGCAGGCGGAGAAGCAGAAGCTCGGGCTCGCCGCCGACCTCAAGAAGCAGCTCGACGAGGCGCGCAACGAGCTCGCCATTGCGCAGCGCAAGGGTGAATTCCAGCGCGCCGGCGAGCTTGCCTATGGCAAGATCCCGGAACTGGAAAAGAAGCTGAAAGAGGCCGAAACCCAGGACGGCAAGGCTGGCATGGTCGAAGAGGTGGTCACGCCGGATCACGTGGCCCATATCGTCTCGCGCTGGACCGGCATTCCGGTCGACAAGATGCTGCAGGGCGAGCGCGACAAGCTGCTGCGCATGGAAGACGAGATCGGCAAGCGTGTCGTCGGCCAGGGCGAGGCGGTGCAGGCTGTTTCCAAAGCGGTGCGGCGCGCTCGCGCGGGCCTGCAGGACCCGGACCGGCCGATCGGCTCGTTCATGTTCCTCGGGCCGGCGGGCGTCGGCAAGACCGAACTGACCAAGGCGCTGGCAAGCTTCCTGTTCGACGACGAGGGCGCGATGGTGCGCATCGATATGTCGGAGTTCATGGAAAAGCACTCGGTCGCCCGGCTGATCGGCGCACCTCCCGGCTATGTCGGCTATGAGGAAGGCGGCGCGTTGACCGAAGCGGTGCGGCGCCGGCCTTATCAGGTCGTGCTGTTCGACGAGATCGAGAAGGCGCATCCCGATGTGTTCAACGTGCTGTTGCAGGTGCTCGATGACGGCCGCCTGACCGATGGGCAGGGCCGCACGGTGGACTTCCGCAACACGCTGATCATCATGACGTCGAACCTGGGCGCCGAATATCTCGTCAATCTCACCGAGGATCAGGACGTCGATCTGGTTCGCGACGAGGTGATGGGTGTCGTCAGGGCGTCGTTCCGGCCGGAGTTCCTCAATCGCGTCGACGAGGTGATCCTGTTCCACCGGCTGCGCCGGCAGGATATGGGCCGCATCGTCGAGATCCAGCTCAAGCGGCTGGAGAGCCTGCTTGTCGACCGCAAGATCACGCTGTCGCTGGACCAGGAGGCGGTCGACTGGCTGGCGGCCAAGGGCTACGATCCGGCCTATGGCGCGCGGCCGCTGAAGCGGGTGATGCAGAAGGAATTGCAGGACCCGCTGGCGGAGAAGATCCTGCTCGGCGACATCCTCGACGGCTCGACCGTCAAGGTGACAGCCGGTTCCGACCGGCTGAACTTCCGCTCGAAGCCGGCGATCGTCGCGGCGGAAGTGGCTGCCTGATCCTACGCCGCGCGTCCTTCCCGGACGCGCGGCGTTTTAGGTCTTTGTCATATGCATGTCGTTTTCCCAAAACCGGGGCCAGTTTTGGGCGACGTGCGAAAAAAAAGGGGGCGGGATGACGCTGGACGACTACAACGGCTTCTGCGCCTCGCTGCCCGCGACGA
Organism: Mesorhizobium sp. M7A.F.Ca.ET.027.03.2.1; assembly: GCF_003999175.1. NCBI lineage: Bacteria > Pseudomonadati > Pseudomonadota > Alphaproteobacteria > Hyphomicrobiales > Phyllobacteriaceae > Mesorhizobium > Mesorhizobium sp. M7A.F.Ca.ET.027.03.2.1. The sequence goes on from NZ_RZOM01000599.1 coordinate 2,920, forward strand.
ACCACGTTGTCCAATGGGGCGGCGCCCATGTCTGGAAGGTCGGAAACAAGGTCTTCGCGGTTGGCGGCTGGGATCAGGGCCAGCAGCTCTTCGTCACCTTCAAATGTTCCGATATCGCCTATGATGTGCTCAGGGAGCAGCCGGGCCTGCGGCCCGCGCCCTATCTTGCCTCGCGCGGTATGACATGGATCCAGCGTCGGACAAGCCAGAGCATGGATGATGCCGCGCTGAAGGATTATCTGCGCGAGAGCCATCGCCTTGTAGCCCTGAAACTGACCAGACAAGCGCGCAAGGAATTGGGACTTGCCGCAAGCTAGTCTATATTCATCGAGGCGCTGGAAAACCGCCATCTTCATGCCCGGTTCATGTTGGAACCATATGGTGGGTAACTGGTTTGCTGACGAGGGGCTTCGCCAGGGAACAATGCCGGGCGGCGGCAATTACGGACCGGAGAGTTTCGCCACTATGCTGCGTACGATCTTCACCCTTTCGGTACTTGCCGGCGGGCTTTTGTCTGCCAATGCAATCGCAGCCCCGACGCAGGACAGCGCACCACCGATTGTCCGTGCCGCCGATACCGGTGGCATCCTTGTCGCCCAGGACGGCAATCTCGACATCTACTACGACGCCAGGGGCAACCGCGTGATCGTCGATGCCGATACCGGCAAGGTCATCGCCATCCAGCCGCCGCAGACCCGGCTGGACCGCCGCGCCTTGCGCCGTGAGACACGACTGCGCGAACTGGGCCGCGCCCCCGAGGGCGACGACCGTTACTATCTCGACGATCCGGAAGACATGGCGCGTTTCCGCCGCCAGCAGTTGGAAGAGGAAGGCCGCGTTATCCCGCCGCCGGCGGACGAGTACGATCCCTATGGGGAC
>NZ_RZOM01000059.1:0-11974 GCF_003999175.1 Mesorhizobium sp. M7A.F.Ca.ET.027.03.2.1
GTGCGGTGATCCCGGTGCTGATCGGCACCGCCGAAAAAGGCAACGGCGTGCTGCGCCTCCTGAAGGCGATCCGCCACGACGCACCCGACATCGAGGCGACCCGCAAACGGCTCGGTGCACCCGACGGCGCGGCTACCCTGGTCCAGGTGATGAAAACCATCCACACCTCGCATGGCGGCAAGCTGTCGGTGTCGCGCATCCTCTCCGGTCAGGTCGTCGACGGTTCCGAACTCTGGCTGCCCGGCGGCGACACGGCCAAGGTTTCCGGCATCTACCGGATGCTCGGCAAGGACCAGTCCAAGCTCTCCATCGCCAAGGTCGGCGACACGGTGGCACTGGGCAAGCTGGACGAGGTCAAGACCGGCCAGACGCTGAGCTCGGCCAAGGGCGGCATCAAGCCGCTCGTCCAGTTCGAGCCGCCGCAGCCGGTCTTCGCCTTCGCGCTCCGCCCCAAGGAGCGCAAGGACGAAGTGAAGATGTCGGCTGCCATCCAGCGGCTGGCCGAGGAGGACCCCTCGCTCAGCCTGCGCCACAATCAGGACTCGGCCGAAACCGTGCTGTCGGGCCATGGCGAGATGCATCTGCGCGTGGTGCGCGAGCGGCTGGAAGGCAAGAACCAGATACCGGTCGAAGGTCATCCGCCGGCGGTGCCCTATCGCGAGACGATCCGCAAATCGGCGCAGCAGCGCGGCCGTCACAAGAAACAGTCCGGCGGCCATGGCCAGTTCGGCGACGTGGTGATCGAGATCAAGCCGCTGCCGCGCGGTTCCGGCTTCCAGTTCACCGACACCATCACCGGCGGCGTCGTGCCCAAGACCTACATCCAGTCGGTCGAGACCGGGGTCCGCGACTATCTGAAATCCGGGCCGCTGGGCTTTCCGGTCGTGGATGTCGCAGTCAACCTGTCGGACGGCTCCTATCATGCGGTCGATTCCTCCGACATGGCTTTCCAGATGGCGGCCAGGCTGGCGATGAAGGAAGGCATGGCCGCGTGCTTGCCGGTGCTCCTGGAGCCCGTGATGAAGGTCGAGATCGTCACCCCCTCCGACGCCACCTCGAAGATCATCGCTCTCATCCCGCAGCGGCGCGGCCAGATCCTCGGCTACGACGCGCGACCCGACTGGCCGGGATGGGATGTCGTCGAGGCAACCATGCCGCAAGCCGAGATCGGCGACCTGATCATCGAGTTGCGCTCGGCGACCGCGGGCGTTGCCAGCTATCGTGCCGTCTTCGACCACATGGCCGAACTCACCGGCCGTCTGGCCGACGACGCCATGAACACCAACGGCAAGGCTGCCTGATGGCGTGGCGTTCCTCTCGAACCTGATTCGGGGGAACAAAAGAAAACGACGTCCGGCGGGGACCGGACGTCGTTTTGTTCGCGGACCGTTTCCTTGGGAGGTAAAACGTCAGGTCCGCCGCATTTGGTACCGCCGAGTTCGGCGGAAAAACGGTTCGGACGCGGTAGCCGCCTGAGCCCGGGCCGTACGAGTGATGCCCCCATCTCCCGTCCGAACCACACCGCGTCCTATGATCTACATAGCAGGTCGCGGGCGTCCGGGATATGTTACCAGAGGTTACATGTCACCGTTACGTGGCAATTGTGATGGAATTTTTGGCCGGCCCAGCAGGGTACAGGCAACAAAAAAGCCGGATCAATGAAGATCCGGCTGAGTTTGATTGGAGTGCCTGTTAAGGCTAACCTCCAGAGGGGAACACTCGAGGGCGCTAATGGGAGGAGAACGCGCCCAGGAGATGATCTATATATGTGCTCATCATGCCCAAGAAACAAGCATCTATTTTGCAACACACACATGCAAAAAGACGCAGGCTGTGGTCTAACCCATTCCAGAAGCCAATAGGACCAGCAAAATCGTCGAAATGGAGCGCTGAATCGGGCAATTGCAACTACAGAATCGCTAATCTCGGCTGGCTTCCGGCTCGAAATGCCAAAACTGGGCAATGATGTGGAAGCGGGCAGCAGGCGTGCATTTCTAAGGCAATCGCGGAGCAAGCAGCCAATGCGGAGGTTTTCGGCGATCGCCGGCAGTGCGGCCTTCTTCATCGCGGCGCCGTGCGTGGTTGCCGGGCTGGTGCCCTGGCTGTTGACTGATCGCTGGGGCTTGCCCTGGTCGGGCCTGCCGGGCTTTGCCCCTGTTGGCGGGCTTCTGATCGTTGCCGCGGGCGCGGCACTCCTGCATGCCTTCGGCCGTTTTGCGCTTGAGGGCCTGGGCACACCCGCACCGGTCGCCCCGACCGAGAGGCTGGTGATAGGCGGCATCTACCGCCATGTCCGCAACCCGATGTATGTCGCCGTGCTGTCGATCATCCTCGGCCAGGCGCTGCTGTTCTCGAGCTGGGCGCTGGTCGCCTATGCCGCCGTCAGCGCTGTCTCCATGGGCGCCTTCGTCAGGCTCTATGAAGAGCCGACGCTTAGCCGCCGTTATGGCGCCGAATACGAGACCTACCGCCGCAACGTGCCCGGCTGGCTGCCTCGGCTGATGCCCTGGCGGGGATAATCCCGCAGGGCGTGAAAACGAAAATCAGAAGGACCAGCTTCGGGCTTTGGCGATGATGAAGTCCCGGAACACATGCAGCTTGGCCTGGTTCTTCATCGCGTCGGGATAGGCGAAATAGGTGTCGAAAGACGGCACCTCGGTCTCCGGCAGCAGTTGCACCAGATCGGAGTCCTTGCTGATCACATAGTCGGGCAGCATGGCGATGCCGGCACCGCCCTGCACCGCCCGCTTGATCGACAATATGTCGTTGATCTGCAGCGTCGGCACCCTTTGTCCGCCTTCGAAATCACCGACCGTTTCCAGCCAGTTCAGCTCCGACAGATGCGACGGCACCGGCACGCCGAAGGTGACGATGCGATGGGCCTTCAGCTCGGCGACGGAAGACGGCTTGCCGTGCTTGGCGACATAGGATGGGGCCGCGTAGAGGTGGAAATGCACGGTGAACAGGCGGCGCTGGATCAGGTCCGGCTGCTGCGGCTGGCGCAGCCGGATGGCGCAATCGGCCTGGCGCATGGTGAGATCCAGCTCCTCGTTGGCGAGGATCAACTGCAGGCTGATTTCGGGATAGAGTTCGATGAATTCCTGCACCCGCTCGGTCAGCCAGCCGGCGCCCAGCCCCACCGTCGTTGTCACCCGCAGCACGCCCGACGGGCGATCCTTGGTCTCGGTCAGCCGGGACTTGATGGTCTCCAGCTTCATCAGCACGTCATGCGCCGTGCGAAACAGCATCTCACCTTGCTCGGTCAGCACCAGCCCGCGGGCGTGGCGGTTGAACAGCGGCACGCCGACATCATGCTCGAGCGCGCTGACCTGCCGCGAGATCGCCGATTGCGACAGATGCAATGTCTCGGCCGCATGGGTAAACGACCCCGCCTCCGCCGCAGCGTGAAACACGCGTAGCTTGTCCCAGTCCAACGCCATGATTCCCCTCGTTCTGTTTTGGCGTCTGAATGAAAAATCAGGCTTTTACACGGCGTTTCTAAGCCGCTCTCTGAACTCTCTACTCGGCCGCTTCGCGATGCACTTCGATGCCGGCCAGATACTTCTCCGCCTCGAGCGCGGCCATGCAGCCGAGCCCCGCTGCCGTCACCGCCTGGCGGTAGATATCGTCGGTCACATCGCCGGCCGCGAACACGCCCGGCACATCGGTGCGGGTCGAATCCGGCGCTGTCCACAGATAGCCGTTCGGCTTCTGCTTGAGCTTGCCGGCGAACAGTTCAACCGCCGGCGCATGGCCGATGGCCACGAACACGCCGTCGATCTTGAGGTGCGACACCTCGCCGGTCGCCGCATGCTTGAGCTTCAGCCCCTCGACCGAGGGCGGCAGCGGCGTCTTGCCGGGTCGACCGGTGATCTCATCGACGATCGTGTCCCAGATGACGCGGACATTGTCCTTCTTCAGAAGCCGCTCGCGCAGAATACGTTCAGCGCGAAAATCGCTGCGCCTGTGGATGACCGTCACGCTCCTGGCGAGATTGGACAGATAGAGCGCCTCTTCCACCGCGGAATTGCCGCCACCGACCACCGCGACATCCTTGCCCCTGTAGAAGAAACCGTCGCAGGTGGCGCAGGCCGAGACTCCAAAACCCATGAAGTCCTGCTCGGTTGGTATGCCCAGCCATTTCGCTTGCGCGCCGGTGGCGATGATCAGCGCGTCGGCGGTATAGGTCGTGCCGGAATCGCCCTTGGCGCGGAACGGTCGCACGTTGAGGTCGACCTCGGTGATGATGTCGTTGATGATGTCGGTGCCGACATGCTCGGCCTGTTTCAGCATCTGCTCCATCAGCCACGGACCCTGGATCGGGTCGGCGAAGCCGGGATAGTTTTCGACATCGGTGGTGATCATCAACTGCCCGCCCTGCTGCAGGCCGGCGACCAGCATCGGCTTCAGCATGGCGCGGGCGGCATAGACCGCCGCCGTATAGCCGGCCGGGCCGGAACCGATGATGAGAACGGGCGCGTGCTTGGTGGTCATCTAAAGCCTCTGCGGAGGGCTGCCGGCAATTGCGGCATGATCATTGTCGCGCGTAATGTAAGTGTTGCCCACGACGCCAGCAAGGCAAGTTGGAGTTCGTCCCCGGAAAGCTTTGTCGCACCTGTCGGCCGCTGATCCCGCGAAATATTCCGGGCGAAGGATGGAATGGACAGCGAAGTCGTTTAATTACAAAATCACGCAAGGTTCTTGCGTATTACCCCTCATGATCGAGAGCCCACATGCCCCTCAAGGCCGACCTCGACGCCATCGACTGGAAGATCCTGCGCGAATTGCAGGGCGACGGCCGCATGACCAATGTCGAACTGTCGAACCGCGTCGGCATTTCGGCGCCGCCATGCCTGCGCCGCGTCAAGCGCCTGGAGGAAGCCGGCATCATCCGTGGCTACCGTGCCTTGCTCAATGCACCAGCGCTCGGCCTCGATGTCGTTGCCTTCTGCCTGGTCGGCCTGCATCATCAGGCCGATGCCGAGCTGCGCATCTTTGCCGAGCGCACCCGCGGCTGGCCGATCGTACGCGACGCCTGGATGGTGTCGGGCGAATCCGATTTCCTGCTGCATTGCGTGGCGAGCGACCTTGGCGCCTTCCAGAGCTTCGTCATCGAGGAACTGACCTCGACCCCGAATGTCGACACGGTGCGCACAGCGCTCACCATCCGCCGGGTCAAGGACGAAGGGCTGGTCTCGTTCGCACAGCCTTGAGCCGGTTGAACCGCAACGAGCTTTCGCCGATGTCGCTTGAAGGCCTCGCCATATCAGCGCCGCTTTGGCGTTCGATAGCTCTCCTGTGAAGCCGGAATTTCTGCCGCAGCCGTCTTGTTGGTTTCCTAGAGCAATTCCAGAAAAAGTATGTAACGGTTTTCCCGGGTAAAGCGCATAGCGCTTTCGGGATTGCGTAAACAGGGGCGCAGGGCAGCCCAATTCCGAGAACAGTGTGCCGTGGGGTGGGACGATGAGTCGATTTTCTAGCCCGGTTTCGGCGCTGGTCATCTGCATGAACGAGGCCGACATGATCGGCGAGTGCCTGGAAAGCGTCGATTTCTGCGCCGAGATCATCGTCGTCGATTCGGGCTCGACGGACAGCACTCTGGACGTCGTCAACGGGTACATCGCCAAAGGCTACCCGATAAGGCTGTTTCACAACGATTGGCCGGGCTTTCCTCGTCAGCGGCAATTCGCGCTCGATCAGGCCACGCAACCATGGTGCCTTTCGATTGAAGCCGACGAGGCCATCGACGACGTGCTCAGGCAGTCAATCATGAATGTGACCCAGCTTGGGAATGACGCCTTCGACGGATGGTACATCAGACGCCGCGACAAGCTGAAGGGCTATGGCTATGCGCACCGCTGGGTGCTTCACAACAGGCTGCTGCGTCTTTTCCGCCGCGACAAGGCCACGATGGACCTCAATCTGCGGGTCCATGAGTCGTTCGAGGTGCCAGGCGAAACCGGCACGATAGAAAATGGCGTGCTGCTGCATCGCCGCGAAATGACTATTGCCGAGGATCTGGCAAGGGCCAACACCTACTCCAGCCTCAAGGTTGCCACGCTGGTCGAACGAGCCAAGAAGCCCGGCCTGATAAGACTGGTGCTGTCGCCGCTCGGCAACTTTCTGAAGTTCTACCTGGCCAAGCGCTACTTCCTGTGCGGCCGGCACGGGTTCGTCTATTCGATGCTGGTGATGCTGTATTCGTTCGCGACAGAGGCCAAGCTTTATGAAGCCTGGCGAGACAAAGATCGGATGTAAGCCGTCACGGCGCGCCCGAGGCGGTGCCAAGCGCAGCTATTGCGGCGAGCAGGCCGTCGAAATCCGCGCGCTCGCACCAAGGCCGAATTGTGAAGCCCGATCGGACTGCTGCTTGTCCATCTACCAGCCAGCCCTGCGCGAGGCCGGCGCGTTGTCCCGCCTCCATGTCGGCCTCCTTGTCGCCGACGACTAGCGAACGCCGCAGATCGAGCCCGAGGCGCCCGGCCGCCTCCAGCAGCATGCCCGGATTGGGCTTGCGCATCGGATGATCGGCAACCGCAAGCACACCGGAGCCAGCTTCGTGATAGGCGCAGGCGACGACCATATCGACGAACGCATTGTCGACGCGCAGCAGCTCGAGCACGCGGCCATTGACGGCGGCGAAATCGCCCCAGCCGAAATAGCCACGCGCGATGCCCGACTGGTTGGTGACGATGATGACCGGAAAGCCGGCCCGGTTGGCGGCGGCTATCACCGCGGCTATGTCCGCGCGCAGCACCATTTCGGCAGGATCATCCGGATAGCCGGTATCGACATTTACGGTGCCGTCGCGATCGAGGAACAGCGCCGGCGAGCCGGCGGCGAACACCCTTGAGCCGACCCGCTCGACCCATAGGCCCGGCTCCGCCAGCGGAAAGCGGCCAGAGGTCGTGGGATCAGCCATTGCTGAGGCGCGCTTCGACCACCTCGCACAGATGATGGTAAAGGCACAGATGCCCCTGCTGGATGATCGGCGTCGAGGTCGACGGCACGTTGAGCAGGATATCGGACAGAGGCTTCAGCTTGCCGCCGGTGTCGCCGGTCATGCCGATCACCGTCATGTCCATCCTCCGCGCCTGTTCGGCGGCGGCAAGGATGCTCGGCGAATTGCCGCTGGTCGAGATCGCCAGGAGCACGCCGCCGGCAGCGCCATGCGCCTCGACCTGGCGCGAAAACACCGTGTCGAATCCATAGTCGTTGCCCCAGGCGGTCAGCACCGCTGCATTGGCCGGCAGCGCGATGACATTGTAGGCCTTGCGCTCCTTGAGAAAGCGGCCGACCAGTTCGCCGGCAATGTGGATGGCGTCGCTGGCCGAGCCGCCATTGCCGGCGATGAGCAAAGCTTTCCCCGACGAAAGCGCAGTCACCACGGCGCTCGCTGCCCGCTCCATCTCACCGGTCAGGTCCCGTTCGACCATGGCTGATATGGCAGCCACGGAGCGGACAAGGTAATCGTTCAACTCGGACATGAAACCCTCAGTTTGTGGTGCCGCCGGCGCGCAATTTGCCAATGGTGTTGGTGGTGCTTTTTCCGGCGACCAGATCGACCAGCACGACGCGTCCGCCGGCCTTCTGCACCACATCGGCGCCGACCACGGTGTCGACCGTGTAATCGGCCCCCTTGACCAGTATGTCGGGCAGCAGCGCTTCGATCAGCGCCAGCGGCGTATCTTCCTCGAACACCACGACCGCATCGACCGAGGCAAGTGCTGCCAGCACGCAGGCGCGGTCGTGCTGGTCGTTGACCGGGCGCCCGGCGCCCTTCAGTCGCCGCACCGAAGCATCGCTGTTGAGGCCGAGCACCAGCCGGTCGCATTGGCTGCGCGCCGCGTGCAGCAAGCTGACATGGCCGGCATGCAGGATGTCGAAGCAGCCATTGGTGAAGCCGACGCTCAGGCCCTCTTCCTTCCACGCCGCCACCATGCGCGCGGCCGACGTGGCGTCGAGGATGGCGTCCTTGTGGGCCGTCGGCCCATGCGAACGGAACAGCGCGCCGGTGAGTTCCTCGACCGTCAGCCGCGCGGTGCCGCGTTTTCCCACCACGACGCCACCAGCGGCATTGGCGATCGAAGCGGCCATGACCGTATCGGCGCCCACGGCCAGCGCCAGCGCGAAGCTCGCGATCACCGTGTCGCCGGCGCCCGAAACGTCGAACACTTCGCGCGCCTGGGTGGCGATGTGGCGCGCCTCGTCGGGGCCGACCACGCTCATGCCCTTTTCGCTGCGCGTCGCGACCACGAAATCGAAACCATGTGCCGAAATCAGCTCGCGTGCGGCAGCCACGATCTCGTCATCGGCGAACACCGCATGGCCGGCGGCCTCGCCGAGTTCCTTGCGGTTGGGGGTAATGGCGGTCGCCCCGGCATAGCGCGCATAATCGCGGCCCTTCGGGTCGACCAGCACCGGCTTTCCAGCCTCGCGGCAGATGGCGATCAAGTCGCCGGCGACGCCGTCGAGCAGGATGCCCTTGCCGTAATCGGACAGGATGACGATGTCGGCGTGCGCCAGCGCGGCGCGGAAATGCCGGATCAGGCCGGCTCGCTCCGCAGCGCCGAGCGGCTTGATCTCCTCTTCGTCGAAACGCAGCACCTGCTGGTTGAGCGCGCTGAAGCGGCTTTTGGACGAGGTCATGCGACCACGCTCCTGCGCGAGGCCCGCCGTATCGGCGCCAAGCTCGCCGAGCATCCGCACCAGGCTATCGCCTGCCACATCGGTGCCTATGACCGAGACGGGAATAGCGGCAGCGCCGAGCGAAACGATGTTGGCCACGACATTGCCGGCGCCGCCCATGGTCGAGGTCTCGCCGCGCCCGTGCAGCACCGGTATCGGCGCCTCCGGCGAGATCCGCTCGATGACGCCGTTGACGAAACGATCGAGGATGAAGTCGCCGACCACCAGCACTGTGGCCTGGCCGAACCGCGCAATGGCGCGGTGCAACGGTTCGGGAGAAGGCGGATTGTGCTTGATCATGTCACTGGCAACACAGGGAAAAGGCCGATTTCAATCTCATAAGTGCTCATCAATCGACTGGTCGGATCGTTCATGGCGAAAGCCGATATACCGCAAATTCACGCAGCGCAACGGCAGGGCATGATCCCGGCAGGCTCGGGCGGTCAGCTCTTCTGCAGGGCGACATGGACGCCCAGCCCGACCAGCACAGCCCCTCCCGCCCGTTGCATCAGCCGCTGTGCGCGGCTCGAACGCCGCAAACGGCCGATCACGGCGCCCGCCAGGAACACACAGACGATATCGGCCGAAGAGAACATCAGATTGACGATCGTGCCGAGCACGACGAACTGCAGCCAGACCGGAAACGCCGCCGAGGCGTCGATGAATTGCGGCAGGAACGCCATGAAGAAGATCGCTGTCTTCGGATTGAGCACCTCGACGGTGATGCTCTCGAAAAAGGCACGCCGTGCCGATTTGCGCTCGATCGCGGGCAGCGCCGCATCGCCCTCCACGCGCTTGCGAAACAGCGAGACGCCAAGCCAGATCAGATAGAGTGCGCCGACCAGCTTGACCGCCAGGTACAGCGTCGGCACGGCATGAAACAGCACCGACAGCCCGGCAGCCGCGGCGAAAACATGCACGTAGCCGCCCAGATGAATGCCAAGTGCCGCCGTCAGGCCGGACCAGCGGCCGCGCGCCATCGTCTGCGCGGCCGCATAGAGCATGGCCGGGCCTGGAATGTAGGCGAAAATCGCCGTGGTGGCGAAAAACGCGATGAGCAGTTCGGTCGATGGCATTTTTGGTCCCTCACGATCGTACTCTGTTCTGTCGATTCAGTCCGCGCGCGGGATGGCTTTGGACTGACCCGTGCGGACAACCGCAGTAAAAGCGAACATAATTTTCTTGTGAAATGACGGGCTGAACGCGCCGATTCGCGCACCCGGCTCGAAATAGGCCGACGCTTCCAGGATATCATGATTGTACTCATCGACCATGACCCAAAGGGGCATAGGGTCGAGGCCCGCACGGTGGCGTTCAATTTCCGGGATGCTAACGGCAACGCGATCACGGCCCGGCTGCGTGGAAGTGATTGCAAGGATGAAGAGGTTCGTACCGCCGGCTTTCCCAGGAAGGACAGCCACAAAGGCCACAGGCCGTGACTTCCGGCCTTCGGTCTCGCCGTCTCCGTGTTGGCGATGCCAAAGATATGGATATCGCCAGACGTCCGCAGCGGCGGGTTTAATCACGGTCCAATTCCGCGGCGTACTCCTCGAGCATCTCGACATGTTCGGTCGGGGCATCCTCCGCAGCGTAGACGCGGCGGCTGTCGTTGCCGAAGCGCGCTTCGTAGGCCTCGATGCTCATCAGGACGTATCTCGGCTTGTTGTGGCGAGTGATGGAGACCGGCTGCTGGCTGGCAGCTGCAAGCACATCTCCAAGATTCTGTTTCAGATCGGTCGATGGATAGTTTTTCATGGGATACCCTGTTTTGTCCATAATAGACAAAACAGACAGAACAGACAAGCGCATAAAGTGGCAGGACAGGCGCATGCACCTGGCTTTGTCGACAGCCCGCCTAGCCTCCCCTATAAGGACCGGAATCGCAAGCAACCAGAGGCCCTTCATGATCATCGTCACGGGCGGCGCCGGCATGATCGGCTCCAACATCGTCGCCGCGCTGAATGCCGAAGGGCATGACGACATCCTCGTCGTCGACGACCTTACCGACGGTCACAAGATCGCCAATCTTGCCGATCTCAAGATCGCCGACTATCTCGACAAGAACGATTTCCTGGACCGCATGGAGGCCGGCTCGCTCGGCCGCATCGAGGCGGTGTTCCACCAGGGCGCCTGCTCGACCACCACCGAGTGGAACGGCAAATTTATGATGGAGGTGAATTACGCCTTCTCGAAACGGCTGCTGCATGCAAGCCAGGCGCTGCGCGTGCCTTTCCTTTATGCCTCCTCGGCTTCCGTCTATGGCGGCGGCTCGGAGTTTCGCGAGGATCCCGCGCTCGAGCGGCCGCTCAACGTATACGCCTATTCCAAGAAGCTGTTCGACGATTACGTCAGGCGAACCGTGTTCGCCGGGCGCACCGCCTTCGATACCGACCATTCACAGATCGTGGGCTTGCGCTACTTCAACGTCTATGGCCCGCGCGAGGCGCATAAGGGCGCCATGGCCTCCGTCGCCTTCCATCTGTTCAACCAGGTCGAGCAAGGCCAGAACCCGAAACTGTTCGGCGCCTATGACGGGTTCGGACCCGGCGAACAAAGCCGTGACTTCATCCACGTCGGCGACGTTGCCGACGTCAATCTGTGGCTGTGGAAACAGGGCTCAAGCGGCATCTTCAATTGCGGCACCGGCCGTGCCCAGCCCTTCCGCGCCATAGCCGAAACGGTGATCGACACGTTGGGTAAAGGCGAGATTGAATTCATCCCCTTTCCCGACCATCTCAAGGGCAGCTACCAGAGCTTTACGCAAGCTGATATGTCCCGTTTGCGCGCGGCCGGTTATAACGGCCAATTCCGGACAGTGGAAACCGGTGTCAGAGACTATGTCGAATGGCTGAAAGCCCAACGATCCTCGTGATCGGCCCACGCTGGGTGGGCGACATGGTGATGGCACAGTGCCTGTTTTCGGCGCTGAAGGAGTTGCATCCCAACGCCCCCATCGATGTGCTGGCGCCGGCCTGGGCCGCGCCGCTGGTCAAGCGCATGCCCGAAATCCGCCAGCAGATCGACTTTCCGCTCAAACCCGGTGCGCTCGAATTCACCCATCGCCGCCGCTTCGGCCGGCTGCTACGCGGCCGCTACGACATGGCCTATATCCTGCCGGGCAGCTGGAAGTCGGCGCTGATCCCGTTCTTTGCCCGTATTCCGCGCCGTGTCGGCAATTTACGCGAGATGCGTTACGGCCTGTTGACCGACATTGTGCCGCTGCCCGATGACGTGAAACGACGCACAGCGCAGGCCTATTTCGGTCTCGCCCAGGGCGGCACTTTCC
>NZ_RZOM01000005.1:0-23798 GCF_003999175.1 Mesorhizobium sp. M7A.F.Ca.ET.027.03.2.1
TGTTCCACCGGCCAGCCTGCCATTAAAAACCCCGCCACTGAGGGAGCAGTAACGGGCCTTCCGGTGTTATCCACGGCCAGGGAAACCGAGAGCGATCCAAACTTCATTTTCGGAGCCATGTTGCAGTGGGTCCGCCCCTACTGGCGGGCAGAGGCGGACCCGGCCAAGGCTTGGGGCCTCGGCCCGGCAGCGGGGGACGCTGCCGCCGGTTCCAACCTGCCTCGACATATCAGGTTCCACTAATGCACTAAAAAGCCCGCCACCTTTCAGCAGCGGGCTTCCAAGCTGCAATTCTCTTGATTAATCGATGATCCCGGAGACCCCGGACGAACTGGGCGATGCCGTCACCGACGACAGCCGCTCACTTTTGGTGAATGCGGGCTTCTGATAGCTCTTCTTCTTCGATCTAATTTGCCAATCCGCAATGTGCCACTCTTTGCCTTCGACCAGGCGTGGCAATCGGCCGACAAAAAGCCCGCCACCTTCCGGAAGCGGGCTAGGATGCCTCACTGCTGGCCGGAGCGACTGCTCGCGCCAGCGGCATCGGTCCAGGCGAGGCATCCGGCAATGACAGGCGTTGTGCCGACGACCAGGGCGCCGCGCGCGTGCAGGGTCATCAACCCGCGCCATGAGACCCTATCGACCGCCCAGATGGTGCCGCTGGCGTCGACCCACTTGAGGTCGGTGTCGGCGGCTTGAACCGCCTGCACCATCCCGGCCGGTTCCATCCCAGCTCGAAAGACGATGACGGAAGTGGTGGCACCGTTGAAGAGCGGGCCGGCACCCGTAGTCAGTCCTGCAAGCAGGACGATGCTGGTCAGAGCCGCCGAGGCGCCGCGTGCCGGTCTACCGCGGTTGGGCAGCACCAGCACCAACAGCAGCGGCACGATTCCGAAGATGACCAGCCACGCAATATCCCAGGCGAGCGGCATGTCGCTGTTCATCTTGATCCGATGCAGGCCGAGCAGCCAATGGAACACAATGGCGTCCACCAGATGCCAGAGGCCGAACCCGGTGAAGGCTAGCCGAAGGATCTCGGTCGTCGTTCCGGCCCGCCCGCCTGCTGCCCTCGCCGCCACCAGCAGCACCGTGCCGGCAACGGCCAAAACGTACATGAACAGATGAAAAAGGCCGTCGGCCATGATCTGGAAGCGCAGGTCGGAACCCGCCGGGTCGGCGAGGCCCGAGAGAAGATGATGCCATTGCAGAATCTGGTGCAGGACGATGCCGTCGAAGAAACCGCCCAGCGCGAAGCCGAGCAGAAGCCAGCCGACTCGCGTTCTTGGATCGAGTTTCGCGGTGATGGTGTCCATATCACGACGACTCCGCCGAAACCGGAGCTACAAGTCTGGTTAGCAGCTCCAGGTGCATCGCCCTGTCCGGTGTCGGGTCGTGGAGATCATGACGGGCCTCGATCCAGAAGGCGGTAATCAGCCCGCCGACCACTGTCGTCAGAACCAAAGTCGCAGCAATGATTGCCAGCATGGATGTCGATCCTTCAACCGCGCAGGGACAGGCCGCGCCCGACCCGAACCTCGGCTTCTGCCGTATGTTCCCTCGCGTCGGGCGTTCTGGGGAGGGAACAATCAACTGACATCATGGTTCGGATGCCCTGTTGGCGGATGGCTGAAGCGGAGAACGCTCATGAGTGAATATTCGGCGGCGGCTCCGAGCAGCCGCGACGACCACAAGCCGCGGGGCATCACCCGCTGGCTGTTTTCGACAAACCACAAGGATATCGGAACCCTCTACCTGATCTTCGCCTTCATCGCGGGGGTCATCGGCATGCTCTTGTCGGTGGGCATGCGAATTGAACTGCAGCAACCCGGGATCCAGCTTTTCCCCGGGTTGGCATCGATGATCTACGGCTACCAAGGCGACGCGGCCATAGATGCCGGCAAGCAACTTTATAACGTGTTCACCACGGCGCACGCGCTGATCATGATCTTCTTCACCGTCATGCCCGCACTGATCGGTGGTTTCGCCAACTGGATGGTTCCGATCATGATCGGCGCCCCGGACATGGCCTTCCCACGCATGAACAACATCTCGTTCTGGCTGCTGCCGCCGGCATTGATGCTGCTTCTATTGTCGATCTTCATGCCCAGTGTCCCCGGCGGCTACGGTCCCGGGACCGGCTGGTTCCTCTATCCGCCCCTTTCGACCTCCGGCCATCCCGGTCCTTCCGTCGATCTGGTCATTCTTTCTCTGCACATCGCGGGAGCCTCTTCGATACTCGGCGCCATCAATTTCATCACCACGATCTTCAATATGCGCGCGCCAGGGATGACGTTGCATAGAATGCCTCTGTTCGTGTGGTCGATCCTCATCACCGGATTCCTGCTGCTGCTGGCCCTGCCTGTCCTAGCAGGGGCCATTACAATGCTCCTGACCGATAGAAATTTTGGCACCACATTCTTCGCGCCGGACGGCGGCGGCGATCCTATCCTGTACCAGCATCTCTTCTGGTTTTTCGGCCATCCTGAAGTCTACATCATGATCTTGCCGGCCTTCGGCATCGTGAGCCAGGTGATCTCGACATTTTCGCGAAAGCCGATCTTCGGCTATCTGGGGATGGTCTATGCGATCGTCGCGATCGGGGCGATCGGTTTCGTCGTTTGGGCTCACCATATGTACACCAGCGGAATAGGGCTGGACACGCAGCGCTATTTCACCTTCGCCACGATGGTGATCGCGGTGCCGACTGGGATCAAGGTGTTCTCCTGGATCGCAACCATGTGGGGCGGTTCCCTTAGCTTGCGCACCCCGATGCTGTGGGCGCTCGGCTTCATATTCTTGTTCACTGTCGGAGGCGTGACCGGCGTACAGCTTGCGAACGCCAGCCTCGACCGGCAATTGCACGACACCTACTATGTCGTCGCACACTTCCACTACATTCTTTCGTTGGGTGCCATCTTCGGCATCTTCGCGGGCTGGTATTACTGGTTCCCGAAGATGACAGGATATTTGTACAATCCGGTTTTGGCTGGGATCCATTTCTGGACGACCTTCGTCGGTGTGAACCTCGTCTTCTTCCCCCACCACTTTCTCGGGATGGCCGGCATGCCGCGTCGCTATATCGACTATCCCGACGCTTTTGCCGGTTGGAACATGGTCTCCTCCTTTGGATCCTATCTGTCGGCCGCGAGTGTCCTGATTTTCCTTGCCAGCATCGTGGAGGCTTTCCACCGGCGAAGGGCCGCCGGCATGAACCCTTGGGGGCCGGGAGCCACCACGTTGGAATGGGAATTGACCTCTCCGCCGCCTTTCCATCAATGGGACAGGCTGCCGAAAATAGAATGAAGACGGCTCGCCGTGCGCGACAGACAACGGGATCGGCGCGCTGAGTTGGAACCGCGCCGCGCTGTTCGTGAATCCGCCTATCGGAAGCTGATCACCAGCACGGCGAAAAAGCTGGCGAGGGCTACTGCCCAGCAAAACAACCAGTTAGCGATCAGCAGGACAGATTTCAGCACGGTGGCGTGGCAGTAGTCTTCGATGATCGATTGCATGCCCAGCCGCATGTGGACGCAGTTCACCAGAATGAAGGTGATGAGGGCGGGTGCGACATAGACCGATCCGACTGCGCGGATGACGACATCTCGAGGCTCTCCGATCAGCCTTATAACGACCGCGACGATGTAAATGACGAGGATCAAAAGTGCAGCAGATGTCAGTCGTTCCAGCATGAACGTTTCGGTTCCGTGTTTCGCCGACCCAAGGCCCT
The DNA here is from genome assembly GCF_003999175.1 of Mesorhizobium sp. M7A.F.Ca.ET.027.03.2.1. Taxonomy (NCBI): domain Bacteria; kingdom Pseudomonadati; phylum Pseudomonadota; class Alphaproteobacteria; order Hyphomicrobiales; family Phyllobacteriaceae; genus Mesorhizobium; species Mesorhizobium sp. M7A.F.Ca.ET.027.03.2.1. The sequence goes on from NZ_RZOM01000005.1 coordinate 3,728, forward strand.
GCACTCGAGCTAACGGAGTTCTGATCGAGTGTCTGTCAGCCATCTTGCTTCCCCTAACTCACCTGGTTCCTTTGCCCGTAACTCAAGCTGTTGCTGTCCAATGCTCGGGCTCGCGTCACGGATGGATAGTGGGCAAGCACGTTCTCCAGTTTGGCAAGGCGAGCTTTTTGGGCGGTTAGCTCGTATCCTGAACGCCATCGGATCTTGTTGGGTCTGCCAGCTGTCCACAACTCCTTTTCAAGGAGCGAGATGCTGAGGCGGACGGCGTCGATCTCTTTGACCAGCGCGCGACTCTGCATGGCGGTAGTTCCGGTGTGCAAGGTTGGCGCCAAACACAGTGCATTTGAAAATGTTCCCTGGTGGCCGTCCGGCGTTGAAAATTCAAACGCCTCGATGCTGCCCTCAAAGCGGTCGCCACGAGCCCAAGCCGGGCGCCCGGCACTCGGCAGCTGGGATCTCTGCGCAGTCCGGTAGGTCGGGGGTTGCCTTCAATGGGCCGCAGCGTGCCGTGCTACGCTTAGGAACAAGCAGGCGCAATGCATGGCCCGCCCCTTGCGGCGGGTAAGATGACCAGAATCTGTTCTTGGCCAACATATGTTAAAAGCCCTTTTTGTTTCTCGATCGGGCAAAAAGATTTGCGTTTCACAGCCGGGAATTTATCGATCCTCAAGAAGTTTGCGGGGCTAGTCAGGAGAACGGACTATGTCGGGCAACGAAATTCATCAAGACGCCGCGCGTTTTCGCACCAGCATCCGTGTCGTGGACGCCCGCGTGTTCCGCGGACCTCATCTTTACAGCATGACGCCAATGGTCCGGATCCAGATCGACCTCGGAGCCCTTGAAGCGTTCCCGACAGACAAGCTGCCCGGATTTACCGATGACATCGTTCGCCTGTTGCCCGGCCTTGGGGGCCATGGCTGCAGCTATGGCGTCGCCGGCGGGTTCGTCCGCCGTATGCAGGAAGGAACCTGGCTCGGCCACGTCGTGGAGCACGTCGCCCTGGAACTGCAGAGCATGCTGGGCCACCCGGTGACACGAGGAAAGACACGTTCGGTCAAAGGCAGTCCGGGCACTTACAACGTCATGTTCTCCTACAATGATGAGGTTGTGGGGCTGCTCGCCGGACGAGTTGCGCTCGAGTTGGTGGATAGTCTCCTGCCGGGCAATCTGCATGGCCTCGAGGGGCTCGACGAGATTGCCGAAATGGAAGGGCCATTCGATTTCGCGGTGAGGCTGCAGCAGCTCAAGGCTGGCGCCGCCGAGCGTGCCTTGGGCCCCACGACCGCCTCTCTGGTGCGCGAGGCCGAGAGACGGGGGATTCCCGCGGCGCGGCTCGATGACAGCAGCCTGGTGCTGCTCGGCCAAGGCAAGCATCAGAAGCGCATTCGCGCCAGTTGCACCGACCTCACTTCTGAGATCGCGACCGAAATCGCCTCCGACAAGGACCTGACAAAATTCCTGCTGCAGCAGGCCGGGCTGCCGGTCCCCAGCGGGGAACTGGTGCGATCGAGCGCAGGACGCTGTCGCGGCAGCGGCACGGCTCGGATACCCTGTGGTCACCAAACCACTGGACGGCAATCATGGAAGCGGCGTCAACATCGGCCTCGCAACAGAGGACGAAGTCCGCTGGGGCTTCGAACAGGCGCGAGAACACAGTCGCAGCGTGATCGTCGAGCAGCACTTCGTCGGCTCGGACCACAGGATCCTGGTGATCGGAGGAAAGGTGGTGGCGCTTGCCGAGAGGGTCCCGGCACATGTCGTCGGCGATGGCCGGAGCTCTGTCGCCGAACTCGTCGAGCAGACGAACCGCGACGCGCGACGGGGAGAGGGCCATTCTTCGGTGCTGACCCGCATCGAGATCGACGAATGTGTCGAGCATTTCCTGTCAAAGTCGCAGCTCACGCTTTCGAGCGTTCCAGCGCCGGGGTCAAATGGTGCTCCTGCGACCCACCGCTAATCTGTCGACCGGCGGGACGGCAACCGACCGGACTGATGAAATCCATCCGGAAAACGCGCTGATCGCCAGGCGGGCGGCACAGATCGTCGGTCTCGACATCGCGGGGATCGACTTCGTCTGTCCTGACATTTCGCGGCCGGTCAGCGAGACCAGCGGCGGCATCATAGAGGTGAATGCCGGTCCCGGGTTTCGCATGCATCTCGAACCGTCCTCGGGCCGCGCCCGCAATGTCGCACGGCCGGTGCTCGATCTGCTCTTCAAGGGTGGCAAGGACGGCCGCATTCCAATCTTCGCGATCACAGGGACAAACGGCAAGTCGACCACCGCCAGAATGCTGTCGCACATTCTGCATGCGAATGGTGCAACGGTCGGGCTCACCTCGACCACCGGCGTCTACCTGAACGGCGAGCGGATCATGACAGGCGATTGCTCGGGTCCGCAAAGCGCCAGGATCGTGCTGCGCGAGCCAGGTGTCGATGTCGCTGTGCTGGAATGTGCACGCGGCGGCATGCTGCGCGAAGGCCTTGCATTCGACGCGTGCGACATTGGCGCGGTGCTGAACGTCCATGGCGATCATCTGGGGCTGAGAGGCATCGACACTATCGAGGACCTGGCGGAAGTGAAGTCGGTGGTCGTCGAGTCGGTCCGCCGCAGCGGGTGGAGCATCCTCAACGCCGACGACATTCACACCTCCGCGATGTCGCGCGACGCCGGGGGCAGGATCTGCTACTTCTCGCTGGCGAACAGGAGCGACTGGCCCGATTTCCTGCGCAGCCACGTGGCGGAAGGCGGCCGCGCCGTGACGCGGGAGCGCAGCAGGGACGGTTGGGACATCGTCATCCACGAGGATGGGGAGTCGATGTTCCTGATGGACGTCGACGAAATTCCCGCGACCTTCGAGGGGTCCGCTGAATTCAACGTCGCCACAGCTTGGCGGCCGTTGCGATGGCACATTGCCACGACGTACCTGCGGCAACTATCCGCGCTGCATTGACCGAGTTCACCACCTCGTTCGAGCATTCTCCCGGTCGCCTCAACGTCTTCGACGGGCATGGTTTCCGCACGATCGTTGACTACGCGCACAATCCCGAGGGGTTGAAGGCGCTGGGAAAACTCGTTTCCCATATGAAGCGCGGGTATCAGCGCACGATCGGCCTTGTCGCCATACCGGGCGACCGCCGCGATTGCGACATACGCGAGATGGGGGCGGTGGCTTCGCGAATATTCGACGTCATCGTCTTCAAGGAGGATGAACATGAACTGCGCGGCCGAGCCCCCGGAACGATCGCCGGCTTGCTGCGGGAAGGCGCCTTGAACGCCGGCTGCGCTCCAGGGCGCATACAAGCCGTCTGTCCCGAAAAAGAGGCTGTCGAAGTGTGTCTCCAGCTTGCTCGGGAGAAAGACCTTGTCGTGCTCACCGTCGACGACGTCGAGGCGGTCTGGAGCCAGGTGACCGGGTTTGAGGGCGCAGCACCTTCTCGGCGAGGGCCCGATCAGAGCCATATTCGCCATCTGAGGGCTGGCTGATGTGGTCGCTCATCCTGCACGGCGGCGCCAAGGAGATCGATCCAGAAGAGGAGGAGGCGCATCGCAACGGGTGCATCAAGGCGCTTGAGGCCGGTCGCGCCGTCCTGGCCGGCGGCGGAACTGCAGTCGATGCGGTGGAAGCCGCCGGTCGTGTCCTCGAGACGGACCCGACGTTCAATGCAGGATATGGCAGTGCCCTCAATTCGGACGGCGAGGTCGAAATGTGCGCAGGCGTCATGGAGGGCAGGGACTTCAATGTGGGCGCCGTGGCTGTGATCAAGGGCGTGCGCCATCCCATCAGTGTCGCCAAGGCCATGCTCCATGAGGAGCCAATCCTGCTGGCGTCGGACGGCGCCAGGCGTTTCGCCGCCGATAAACAACTGGAGCTTTGCGATCCGGCTGACTTGGTCACGCCGCAACAACGCGATTTCGCCAGCAAGTCGGAGGCGAAGGATACAATCGGTGTCGTTGCCCTTGACCAGTATGGGGATCTCGCCGTGGGCACTTCCACCGGGGGACTGGACGGCAGCGCTCCGGGCCGAGTGGGCGATTCTCCTCAACCCGGTTGCGGCTACTACGCCGACAACCAATTGGGCGCCGTGGCCTTTTCGGGAGACGGCGAGCATATCGCGCGAAAGGCTCTCGCCGCTCGGGTCATGCAGGCGCTTTCCGCGCGGCGCGCACTTTCCGCCGGACGGGCAGCTATGGCGGGCGTGGAGGAGGTGCTGGAGCCCTCCCTCAGGGAGGTTGAGGCGATCGGCGGTGAAGCGGGAGCCATCGTGCTTACCCCAACCGGGAAGTCCGGGTGGGCGCACAACAGCCGGGAGTTCGCAGTCGCGTTCATGACCAGCGAGGACAACCATCGGCATGTCTTCCTGCGCAAGAAAGACGAGGGCAGATGACCGGCAAGAAGAAAAGGCGCCCCTCCAATGGCAAAGCCGGAACGCTTGTCATCATCGGTGGCCACGAGGACCATGACGGCGATCGCGTCATATTGAAGGAGGTCGCCAGCCTGGTTCCGAACGGCCGCCTGGTGCTTGCCACCATCGCGTCGCATGAGCCGGATGGCTATCTCGAGAAGTATCAGAAGTCCTTCGGCGAGTTGGGCATCAAGGAAGTCGTCGAGCTCTACGTCAACGACCGTCTCGAGGCGGCTCATGAAAAAAAAAATAAGCGCGCTCGCAAACGTGAGCGCTGTGTTCTTCTCCGGTGGCGACCAGCTCCGCATCACCAGCCAGATCGGCGACACCCCCATCGACGAGCGGGTGCACGAAATCTATGAAGCCGGAGGCATAATTGCCGGCACCTCCGCGGGCGCGTCGGTCATGAGCGATACCATGATGGTGAAGGGGCCGAACGCTGCGTCCTTTCGGATCGGCCATATTCGCATGGCGCCGGGGTTGGGCCTGCTGCCGAATGTCATCATCGACCAGCACTTTGCGGAGCGAGGCCGCATCGGGCGGCTCATCGGAGCGGTGTCGCAGAACCCACGGGTCCTGGGCATCGGCATTGATGAAGACACGGCGATCGTGGTGAATGGCGAGATGTTCAAGGTCATCGGCAGCGGCGCTGTCTATCTGGTTGATGCAGCCGGCGTCACGCATTCCAACATCGCGGAAGGTGAACCTGATGCCGCCCTTTCCATCCATGATTTGAGGGTTCACGTGCTGAGCTCCGGCGATGCCTTCGATCTCGCGATGCGACGCCCGGTCGGGGTTCCGTGAGGCTTTGACACCCGGATGGCAAAGCTACGGCGGGACTGGCTAACCGAGTTGGCGACGCCGATGCCGATGCGCAACCGCGACGCGCTCAACGATGGCCACCGTGCAGACCCAGCGCAGGAGTCAGTATGTTTTCAAACCGGATAAAGCTCGCCACGCTGTTTGCGGCTGCCGCCCTCTCGCTGGCGGCATACAATAACGCACGCGCCAGGAAGGCCTTGGCTCCCCGTTTGAAGGGACGCACTCTGAGGATCGATGGGGTGGACCTGAGTATCATCGAGAAAGGCAGCGGGCCTCCTTTGCTCCTGTTGCATGGCAATGGCTCGGTTGCGGAGGATTTTGCGGTCAGCGGCGTGCTCGACCTGGCGAGTGCCAAGCATCGGGTCCTCGCCTTCGACCGGCCAGGCTTCGGCGGAAGCTCGCGACCGGCTCGAAAGCGCTGGTCGGCGTGCGAGCAGGCCGATCTCTTCCACGAGGCCGCCGCCAAACTAGGCATTCACAAATACCTCGTGCTTGGACATTCCTGGGGCGCTTGGATCGCGCTGGAGATGGCCCGCAGGCACGCTCCCTCGGTCGCCGGCCTGGTCCTCGTCTCTGGATATTACTATCCCTCACCGAGGCTGGATCTCGCTCTTGCAACACTACCGGCCGTACCGCTGATGGGCTCGCCATTCCGTCACACCTTGCTGCCGCTCGCAGTAAGGCTCGGCTGGCCGTCGGCTATGCGAAAGATATTCCGGCCTGGGCCGATCTCGAACGTTTTTTCGGTGAGCACAAAGGAGGTCGCCAGCCGCCCCTCTCAGTTGCGCTCAGTCTGTGTGGAGACAGCCCTGATGCTCGGCGCGGCGCTGTTTACGAAGCCTTGCTATCGGGACATCGACGTGCCGACCGGAATCGTCGCTGGAGCAGGGGACAGGCTGTTCGACGCTCGGCGTGAAGCGGAACGCTTGCATGCCGAAATTTCAGGATCACTGATAGAAATAATCCCGAATTCCGGGCACATGGCTCACCACAGTGACCCGCAGGCGGTGCTCCGAATGATCGACAAGGTCACCTGTATGCCTCGTCCACCAAAAGACGGAGGCAGCAGCGACGCGCTCTCGCCAGCTGCGCGCTGACATCATCGATCAGGGCAGCCGGCGGTTTGTCGTGTTGGCAGGGCAGGGGTACTTGCGCGGAGCCGGTTCGCCGGGTTCCCGCAGGCTGAGAGCCTACAAAAGATTCCGATTTCTCCCGACACCAACCCGCCGAACCGCCTCCTGAAGCGCCACAGAGGTGCTCGGGCGATGAGCGGGGACCTGTGCAACCATTGCCACCCGATATGCAAGAACGGAACGAGGCAGTCTGCGGCTGGCGTCCATCGCCGCCCAACTTGCCAGGCGCAACGATGTTGCAGACCGTGACGAGGGAGACGAAGTCCGGTGCTACAAGGCGAACCAATCGATCGAAGGTCGCGAAATCATCAACCAGAAGATGGCGAGCACAGCCGCGAAGGCAGGAAAGCCAAAGGCGAACCAGAGCCGAAACAAGGTGTTATAGCGCTGTGGTGGAGGTTGCTTCGCTGCCGCGGCCTGCATAGCGAGATTGCGCATCTCGATCTGCATCCACACGACTGGAAGCCAGAACAGGCCGGTGATGAGGTAGAGCAGGATCGAAAGCACAATCCACCCCTCGGTCAGCGAATATCCGGAATGCCACGCGAGAAACGCACCGGTGACAGGTTGGGCGATGACGGCGGTTGCAGTGAACATGAAATCGGCGATCACGACGACGCGTGCGACCGCCGCGATGGTTGCGGAATTTGCGGTCCGATGGGCGAGCAGCATGAAGAAGGCGATACCGGCGCCAGTGCCCAGCAGCACCGCCGCTCCGACGACATGCAGGAACTTGAGAATGAAGTAGCTCATCAGCGTTCCTCCAGGACTGCCAGCGCGACAAAATGCAGAACAATGATCGGCAGGATCTTCAAGAAAGGGCCGAGTGGCTCGTTCCACAGCTCGGGCCGCAGCATGGTCCCCGCGATCGCATAGAAAAGAGCCACCGCGATCGCCCCGAACAGACCCAGCCGACTGGTCGGTCGCCAGGCGATCAACGCGCCGACCGCCATGTCGGCCAGCGCTCCGGCGATGACCGCCGGTTCCGCCAGCGGACCGATGGCAGTGCCTACCAGCAAGTCGACCCCGCGGCGCCAGCCAGTGGTCAGGGAAATGACACCCGTCATGATCCAGAAGAAGGGCAGGACAGTAAAGATCGCCGGCTTGACGAAATAGAGACGGGCGAACCATCGCTCCTGCACCGTCGCGGGATTGAGCTTTAGCGCTGCTTCGAGGCTGGATGGTTGGATGCCTGTCGCTGCGATCCACGGGTGCGGGTCGCCGACAGCGCCCCGCACGATTTCCTTGGCCGCATTGCTGCGCATCGGCGGGCGCCAGCCGAGCAGAGCCGTCGCATCGCCGATCCGGTACAGGCCGGCCGCGACGCTTCCGGGCAGAGTGAACTCTCCAGCCGGCCTCGACCCGAGCCAGCAGCGGTAGAGGCCAACCACCTTGCTCATCGGCAGCGCTTCAGGTCCGGCAAGGTCAAGCGCGATGCTCGATGCGCTATCGGGCCGGAGAAAATGCAGGACAGTGGCGATCACGTCGTCCAACTGTACGACCTGAAGCCGACCCGTGCTGGGCATCACCGGCAACAGCGGCAATGCGGCCAGTCCGCGAAACAGCGCACTGGCGCCGAACGCCGGCCGGCCCAGCACGACCGACGGGCGCAGGATGACCCAGTCCAAATCGCGCGCCATCAACGCCTGGTCGCCAGCCAGCTTGGTGGCCGAGAAGGCGGACGGCTGCAGCCGATCGACCCCGATTGCCGAGAAGTGAATGACTTTTCTCACGCCCGCCTGCTCACAGGCGGCAAAGAGTGCCGATGCGCCGCCCGCATGCACACCGCCAGTGCTTTCTTGCGTGCTGTCCTGCAGCACGCCGGCGCAGTTAACGACCGCATCGATACCTATCAGATGCGGGCTCCAGTCCTGCGTCCGCGCCTTTGCCATGTCGAGCAAGACAGGCGGCAAGCCTGTGAAGGGCGCGGTGCCGGCACGATGCAGCACGCGAACGATTTCATATCCATCGGCGGCCAGGCGCGCGCAAAGCGAAGTTCCGATCAGACCCGACGCGCCGGTGACGAGAACCCTCATCCCGCGTGCCCTAACTGGGACGGCAGGCGCGCCTCGACCTGTCTGGACGCGGAGCCGGACGACGCCACAAAGCTGTCTTCGCAGCCCGGCCACTCGATCGGGCGGTCCGAGACCTGGTCGCCCAGGTGAGGGCTGATTGAAGCAAGCGTCCGCGCGGCGCTGGAAGCAACTGCGCCCAGAGCTCCCATCATTGTTCGCGCGGCCTTGTCATGGAGCAAAGGCGCCGAGCGCGGACTCGGGTTGGTTGTTCCTCTGGTGCCCATCATCGGGTGCTCATCCTAAGCTGCCACGCTGTCCTGCAAAACTTTGCTCGGCAAGTCTGAAAACTGTCAAGTCTGAAGGGTGGCAAGTCCGAGTTGGCAAAGCCAAACGGTTCGGGCTTTGCACAACCGACCAATCGGCCTAGCCAAGCACTTCGGCGACGAGCCCCAACCGACACGCGTCCTCGGCATGGATATAGCAATTGTTGGTGGCGCGTTGGTAGAGTTCTTCGGCGGTCAGCGAGCTTCCGTTGACCAGTTCCCTGAAGCCTTCCATTTCGAGCTGCTCGGCGGTTTCGAGCAAGGCGAGTTCTTCGCGCACGATCTGGATGCAGGACCGCATCGGGCCGTTGAGCGCCAGGCTTGTGTCCATGCGCCGCTCATGCACGAGCAGAACCGCGTCTTCCGTCAGGAAGCGGCAATGCCGGTCGAACGCCGCAAAAATGGTCACTCCCGCCGAGTAGACCTGCGTCTTGCCGACACAATAGGCGCGTCGCCCTGAATGCAGGCGGAACAGGCGGATTTCGAGCGCGATGCGACGCGCGGCATCGGCATCGCCGCCGCTGGTGTTCAACTCCATCAGCATGTCCTGGCCGCTGCGACGAACTTCTTCCAGCCGGCCGAGGAAGAAAGTCACCGTATCCTGGCCAATGGGCCCGTTGATGGAGATGTTCGGCTCGAAGAGCAGCCGTGCCAGCTCAGGAGCCGGGTCGGTGGGTGTGGTGCCGCCCGAGGGCGGCACGTTTCCGGCGATGTTCATGGACTGGGTCTCCCAGCAGACTGAAACGGGTCCAGCTAGGCGGCTTCCTGCAGCGCCCTTTCGTTTACGCCGGCTTGTCCGAGTTGAGTCAGCGCCTCGTCAGTTGCCTTCTCTTCCTCGAGCGTCTGCTGAAGCAGTTGGACGGCGTCATTCAAGCCGAGCAGCCCTGCCCAGGTCACAAGCGTGCCATAGCGGGCAATTTCATAATGCTCAACGGCCTGGGCCGCGGCGACAAGTCCGGCGTCGAGGGCCGGCGCCTCCTGGAACTCCTCCAGAATCTCCTGGCCTTCCTCAAGAATGCCGTCGATGGCCGGACAGGTCTTGCCCTGCGTGCGCTTGCCGAAAATTTCGAACACCTGCTGCAGCCGCTCGACCTGGCCCTCAGTCTCGTCGCGGTGCTTCTCGAACGCGGCGGTCAACTCTTGCGATTCGGCACCCCTGGCCATTTTCTTGAGGGCACTTAAGATCTTACGCTCGGCGTAGTATATGTCCTTCAAGGCTTCGTAAAAGAGATCTTCCAAGCCCTTTGTGCTGCTCTGGGCGCTTTTTTTCGTCGCCATCTCCATCTCCCACCTCGAGTTCAATGCGTCGCGGCATATGGGCTCTAACAACCAAGGCCATCCGTTGTTCCTCGCCCTCAAAGACATCGTGGGAAGCACGAGCAAGGACCCGTGGGCATCTCGCTCCGTTATGGTCGGCACAACCGGCGCCAAACGGCGCCATGTCGCCTCTGCGCTAGCCTAGCCTCGCGGCCGCTTGTTAAGCCGCCTGCCGCGCCTTAACGGCGTTCTCGCCTGGACGATCGAAGTCGATTGCAGGCCACGCTTTCGGCGATCATGTTGACAAGACGGTAGTCGGGGGGCCGCGGCGCCGGAACGACCTGCTCAGAGCTTTGTGGGCAACTGTTGTGAGAACCAGATCGCGCGGCTTTTCGGCACATATTGCATGCCGCAATGGTCGCTCGGCTGCCTCTGCCGGTCTAAACGGGACCCCGGCCTGCGCATCCGGATCGTTGAAGCGGATTGTCGAAAAGGTGTGTCGGGGGTGAAGTAGATCATGCGCTGCCATCGGTTGCGACGATCGAGCGACGATTTCTTCTACTGGTCGCCTGACCGCCGTTTCGCTTGTTCATCGATCCTGCGACACGCGTTCTTGAGAATCTTGAGTGCCTCGTCCTTGGTGAGGCCGCACTTTCGGGCAAAGTAGTTCGCTTCGATGGCCCGTTCGCGATCCGCCCGAGACCCGGTGTTCTGCTTGGCCTTCTTGCCCATCGAGCTATCGTCCCGATTATATCGCCTGCTGGTGATCGAGCGCCGGCGCCGTGGGAGGGCCACGCGCGATCGGGTCACAAATCTTGCAGCTCCACTGCCTGGCTGGAACTGTGGTTTGGCGCGATTGTTCCGAGATCGCAAAACTTTTCAAGAGATGCCTGGCGCCGGACTTAGCTGTGGCCATTCGGGATCTGTCATCCCATCGCTGTGACCTGCAGACGAATTCAGAGCCTCAGCAGTTTTTCGCCGCTTTCATCCCTGACCTCGACGAATAATTGCTGCCTAATCGCGCTCCTTCAGCGCCGCTCTCGCCAGATCTTTTCAAGCCTTCCAGGCCGGCGCGGCTCGCCTCCTCCAGGCCCGTGCAATCTGTCTTGCTGCTCCGATTGGAACCAACACATCGGGCGTGGATTAGCTCAGACAACATGTTCTTTCCAGCACCCGGAGGAAAACGTGCGCGCCCAGTCTTTTTCCTATCTGGAGGCGCTCATTGCGACGCCTTCCCCAAGCGGATTCGAACAGCTCGTCGCCAAGCTCTATCGGGACAACGTCCGCGAGTTTGCAGATAAGGTGACGACCGATGTGCTGGGCAATGTGAGCGCAATCCTGAACCCGGAAGCCGGCTTTCGCGTCATGTACGCTGGGCACATGGATGAAATCGGCTTCATTGTTCATTACATCGATGAAAATGGCTTCCTGTTCTTCAACACAATTGGTGGCACCGACGTCGCTACAGAGATCGGGCAGCGGGTCTGGATACACGGTGCTGAGCGGGTTGCGGGCGTGATTGGTCGCAAGGCCATACAGGCATTCAAATTGTCCGATAGCAGCCAGACTCCCAGCTTGAAGGATCTGTGGATCGATATTGGCGCCAGGTCGCGGGAGGAGGCGGAAAAAGTCGTGAAAATTGGCAGCCCGGTCACTCTGAATGCAAGCTTCACGATGCTTTAGGTGATCGCGCGATGGCACGCGCTTTCGACAATAAGGCGGGCCTCTTTATTGGCACGGAGATCGTAAGGCGGCTCAAACAGGATGGCGGCCTGCATCCCGAGGTGGGCGTATACGTGTTGGGGACGGTTCAGGAGGAGATAGGATCAAGAGGCGCCCAAACAGCAGCCTTCAATCTCGCCCCGCATGCTGCGCTAGCGGTAGACATGGGGGTGGCCATGGATTACCCGCTCGCCAGGGCAGAAGACCAAGGTAAGTTGGACCTTGGGAAAGGTCCCGGACTCTCGCAAGGCCCAAGCACCAACCCCTTAGTGTTCGACCTTCTCAAGGGAGCCGCGGATCGTAGGGGTCTTCCGTATCAGTTGCAGGCCTACGGAGACAAAAGCCCGACCGATGCCCGCCTCCTGCAAACTAGCCGCGGAGGTGCCGCCACGGGACTCTCGTCCGTGCCTCTACGCTACATGCATACCCCATCCGAGGTTTTGTGTCTCGCCGACATCGAAGCGACGATCGAACTAGTGTGCGCGTTTTGCCGCGATGTGCGTCCCGACACGGATTTCACCCCATAGCGCGCCATGGCCTCGCGGATCCACTGCGTCACTCGATGCAATGTGGAACAATCCTCGTAGGCGGATGTTGGGCAAGCCAACCCCCTGGAGGACTGCCGATGTTCATGCACAACAAGCGCCTGCAATACACCGTCCGCGTTTCGGAGCCTAATCCCCGCCTGGCCTGCATGATCATGGAACAATTCGGTGGCGCCGATGGTGAGCTTGCGGCGGCGATGCGGTATTTCACGCAAGGCCTTGGCGAGGATGATCTTGGCCGTCGCGACATGTTGCTCGACATAGCCACTGAAGAACTCAGCCACCTTGAGGTGGTGGGATCGATCGTCACCATGCTGAACAAGGGGCTCAAGGCACAACTTGCCGAGGGCCAGATGAAAGAAGCGGACCTTTATCTGATGATCGGCGCCAGCGGTACAACAGCCAAGGAATCGATCCTGTTCGGCGGTGCTCCCGCGCTGTGCGACTCAGCCGGCGTTCCCTGGACCGCGGCCTATGTTGACTCACGCGGTGAACCTACGGTGGATTTGCGGTCGAATATCGCCGCTGAAGCGCGCGCCAAGATCGTTTACGAACGCCTCATCAACATCACCGATGATCCGGGCATCAAGGACGCGCTCGGCTTCCTGATGACACGCGAGATCGCTCACCAAAAGTCGTTTGAGAAAGCACTCTACGCCATCGAAAACAATTTCCCGTCAGGCAAGCTCCCAGGCATCGAGAAGTACGCCAGCATGTACGTCAATACCTCTCAAGGTGACGGCGATACCAATGGTCCATGGAATTCCGGCGAAGAGTGGGATCGGATCGATGACCTTGAAGAGGTGATGCCCGTCGACGGCGGAGACGGCTTGGCAACCGTCAAGATGGGCGCCAGAGACATGAAGGTGGTGGCCAAGATGGCCGACCGTACTCTTTCTGATCCGGCCTCCGATCCGATCACAGGCGCTGATCTGGGCGCTGGCCCGGGAGCTGGCCGAACCAAGAACGCGGATTTTGGCGGCCCGGCAAGCATTCAGGAGGCCCCGGCCGTGGCAGAGGCTGCTGTCAAACGCGCACGTAAGCGTTAGTTTAGAGCAGCGATGGCGCGCCGAGCAGCGCGGCGGCAATGGCGAGTTTGGCCCGAGTGCCGAATGAATATTCGGAGATCGACCGCTCGATCCCAGCGCCCCAATTCAAGCCGTCCGACGACATCGGCGACAGGCCAGTCGTTCTCGGCGCAGCCGCGGATCGAGGCCACAGCTGGAGGTATTGCCGGCCGATCCGCGCCCCCGGCAGATCGAACGGATCGATGGCGGCTGTGGCGCTGGCCTCGCTCTCTCAGTTCTCCGCGTGACTAAAGACGACGGCGCCGTTGTCTTTACGAACTTCAACTGAAACGATCCCATCGTCACCCTTACGGGTCGGGAACATCGCAATGGCATGGTCTTTTGCCGCCTTCTCCGCGTCGAAGGACACTTTGTCGACGATGCCGCGTCTTCCATACCAGATGACAGTGAAGGGCATTGGCACTCACATGCTTTCCGCTAAGCATATAGGAGATCGGCCCGTCGTGCGACAGATAGGGCGGATAAACTTCAACCGAGACAGTGCCCGGCCTAGCAGGCGGGGTAATTGTTGAGCGATATGTTACCGGCAGACGTCTCGCTACCAATAGCATCCCCAGCTCTTTTGCGCTTCACGCCTCATGTCCAAGCGTGCCTCAAGCGGAGAAGGTATTTTCCCCATGGACGAACTCCACACCAATGCGCGTGAGCGAATTTTCCGCTATCCGTATCCTCGCATCGTCTCCCGACAGCATTCAAACCGATGGATGTTGTTCCAGAAGCAGAATCCTCGTCCGCACCGGCTGCCTCGTAATCGACGAACCCCTCATGCCCAAGGAAGTCGACGATATCGATCCGGATGAGTTCGTCGTCCTCGACAACGAGCACCGGAATGGGCTGCGCCATATGGTTATACGAACAACTTCATCAACTCCACGTGCAGACTAGAGATACGCTCCGAGTGCGGGCGTCATTTCGTTGCCATTTGAAGTTTTTTTCAGACGGGCTATTTAGGTATCGATTTCCTCTGGTCTGAAGACATGTACGTTCTGAAGCGCAACAATGTTCTGGCTCATGGCACGGGACCTAAAACGATGGTGTTTGCCCACGGCTTCGGCTGTGATCAAAACATGTGGCGTTTCGTCGAGCCTGCATTCCGCCACGATTTTCGCACCGTACTTTTCGACCAGGTAGGGGCTGGGAAGTCCGACCTGTCTGCGTACGACAGCGCTAAATACGCCTCGCTGGACGGCTACGCGGATGACCTCATTGAAATCGGTCGGGCTCTCGAATTGCGGAAAACGGTATTCGTCGGGCATTCCGTCAGCGCAATGATCGGGGTGCTCGCATCCTTGAAGGCACCCGAAATATTCGAGACCCTTGTTTTGGTTGGTCCGTCTCCGCGCTATATAAACGATGACGGCTATGTCGGCGGCTTTTCAGAGGCTGATGTCGAGGGCCTGCTTTCATCTCTAGCCGACAACCACATGGGCTGGTCGGCCGCCATGGCGCCAGCAATTATGGGGAACGCGGATCGGCCGGAACTTGCTGAGGAGCTCACCAACAGCTTTTGTCGAACTGATCCCGACATCGCTCGTGAATTCGCGCGGGCCACATTCACATCCGACAACAGAGCCGACCTGCCGAAAGTCACCGCGCGGACGCTAGTGCTGCAGTGTTCCGACGACATCATTGCCGGCGATCAAGTCGGTGAGTACGTCCGCGACCACATCGCGGGCAGTAAATTGGTTCACCTCGACGCGGTCGGCCACTGCCCAAATCTCAGCTCGCCGCAGGAAGTTGTTGCGGCGATACGGTCGTTCGTCTGACTACACAATGAACGCTGGTAACAGATACCTCGACCTTTTTGAGAACGCGCCTTGTGGCTACCTCGTTGTAGCTGCCGATGGGCGCATCGACGACGCAAACACTACTTTCTACAAATGGACCGGGTTTTCTAGGGAGGCAGTTGTCGGGAAACGCTTCCGTGACATCCTCAATATCGCCGGAAGAATGTTCTATGAGACACATTTCGCTCCCCTGTTGAGGATGCAGGGCTCCTTTGATGAGGTTGCGTTGGACGT
This sequence comes from Mesorhizobium sp. M7A.F.Ca.ET.027.03.2.1, assembly GCF_003999175.1. Classification (NCBI taxonomy): domain Bacteria; kingdom Pseudomonadati; phylum Pseudomonadota; class Alphaproteobacteria; order Hyphomicrobiales; family Phyllobacteriaceae; genus Mesorhizobium; species Mesorhizobium sp. M7A.F.Ca.ET.027.03.2.1. The sequence goes on from NZ_RZOM01000005.1 coordinate 19,058, forward strand.
GATGAAGTCGGATGGCGAGAGCCTGTCAGTCCTAGCCAACGCCTGGGAAAAGAGGACGCCCACTGGAGAATTAATTGAGACACGCGTGGCGCTCTTTCGCGCGACGCAGCGTCGACGCTACGAGCGAGAGCTGAGTGAGGCCAGACGCGAGCTGCAGATCGGCCTGAATTCCGCACAACAGACTGCGGAACTGCGCGAGCAGTTCATAGCGGTGCTTGGCCACGACCTGCGAAATCCCCTGGCTTCGATTTCTGCTGGCGTCCACATGCTGGCCCGAAGCTCTGACACCAGCGACGAAAAAACCTCCCAAGTCCTGCGCCTCATGCTGGCGAGCGTTTCCCGGATGAGCGGCTTGATCGACAATGTCTTGGATTTCGCGAGAGGTCGACTTGGAGGGGGTCTCGGACTATCGAGGGACCGCGACAACCCGATCCAGCCCGCATTGCAGCAGGTGCTTGACGAGATAAGATCAAGCTACCCGGAGCGTCAGATCGAGGTGTCGTTCAATCTGGACGGATGCATGATCGATGCTGATCATGCGAGGATCGCGCAGCTTTTCTCGAACCTAATGGGAAACGCCATCGCTCATGGCGACCCTGAAGCTCCGATCAAGGTAGCCGCGCAGGTTCAGGACGGCCTCTTTAGCCTGTCGGTTGCGAACGGCGGTAAGCCTATTCCGGAATCGGCGCTGCAACGCCTCTTTCAGCCATTTTATCGAGGAGAGGCAAAGAGCCGCCAACAGGGCCTGGGATTGGGGCTCTTCATCGCGTCAGAAATTGCCCGCGCCCATGGCGGAAGCTTGGACGTAGTCTCCGATGTGGAGCAAACGCGCTTTAGCCTCCATATCCCCGCAAATTGATCGCACAACTATCTCATGGCTGCTCTCCACCCCCGCTGCCGGAAGGTGACGGGCTCTTTTGTGCGTTAGCGGAACTTGATAGTCGGAACAGGTTCGAAACGGCGGCAGCGTCCCCGCTGCCGGTCGAGGTCCCCAAGCCTCGGCCGAGTCCGCCTCTGCCTGCCAGTGGGGCGGACCCACTTTCGATTCAAGGCAACCTTGCTCCCAGGATGGAAGTTTGGATCGCGCTTGGTTTTCCTAGCCGAGCAGGACACCGGAAGGCCGTCACCCTCCTTCCTCAGTGGCGGCCGCGAAGTCAGTCTACGATTGATGGGGAATTTTTTACCAAACTGTAAATTCAACGGTATTCTGGTAGGAGGCCAAACTGTCCAGGCGAAGCGTCGACAAGCGCGCGAGGCGCAACGCCGCTGCGGATCCGCAAATATCGCCCTTGGCGTGCTACCATCCGAGGATTGGGCTGACTGGTCACTACAACCCGAGCCGCTGGCGAAGGCCATCATTGAGACCGTGGAGCGTCTGACGAGTAGACCGGTCGCTGAAGGCACGACTAGAGGGGGCCTTGGCTTTGAGACCTGCCCGAAGCCGAGCTGCAAACGGGTTCCAGCCTTACGAAAATGTTGCACGGGTTTCTCCAGGTTGGCCCGCCGCTGAGGTCACAGCGACGGGCCCTGCACCAGAGCTTGGACTTGAGGGAGGGAGTTCTCACACCAAGCACGTTCCCAACTTAGATTCCGGATGCATGTTCCTAAGGCCGGCGCAAAAACTTTATGACCCACCAAATACAACAATGCCCCTGCCAGACTCCTGGCGATTCTGCGAAAGGCCGGCATCTCATTGAGACGTCCGCGCAGGCGGCTAGGACTCGCCGTCACACGGCGCGATGTTATCTGAGCGCGTCAAGAATCGCCGGGAAACGCGGAGCTTCAGTTCGATGCGATGGGCCCGACACGAACGTCAGGGATCTGTAAGCCAGGTACGAATACAGGGTGGCTGCGGCATATTGCCCCAAGCGAGGGCTGGATGGGGTGACAGCGAGCCGTTTCGATAAAAGGGGTAACCAAAGCGGCATACAGAATTGTGGCGGCGATGCCGACCATGCCGAAGCGTGCCAGCAGCTTGAGCGCGTCGTCGGCGGCAGACCGATGCTCAGGCACGCGCACTAGACACATACTCTCTGCGGATGAAGGACCCTTATCGTTATGCTTGTCTCTGCCGGCGGCGCCACATTCTATTGGTGGTGGCGAGACCGCTATGACCTTCAGGGCGGGCTAGCGACTGAGCGCCTTCGAAGGTGAAAGTAATTCCCGCGTCCTCAAACGCTTGGCGCATGGCCGCGATCTTGTGGGGACGCGGATTTCGAATACCGTTCTCAAAATCTCTGATCGCCATTTCGCTGAGACTGGCTTTGCGGCAAGGCGCACCCGCGACCAGTTCAGCAGGGCGCGTGCTGTTCTCGATTGAGCTGCTGAGAGTTGGGTTCGGCTGTCCATAGGATGTGAACATTCGATAACTCTAAAATGTTCCTTCGATCTGTGCGACGATCGGATGATCGATCTTCCCCGCGAGGGGGACGGTCGTTACGAGCGATGTCTCAGCGATGCATGTGACAGGCTACAGGCGGCGCCGGGACGAGAGTGTGGGACAAGCAGCGGGCGGGTGAAACGAGGGCTGCGGCTTGGCGGCGTCCGCCCGCTATCGGGACCAACCCTGTCGCGGCTTGTTGACCTATGCTGGTTGGTCCCAGCACACTCCAGAACCTGCCCGCCATCTTCCCGGTGGGCTTTTTGTGAATCAGCGGAACCTGATATGCTGCGGCAGGTTGAAAAAGCGGCAGCGTCCCCCGCTGCCGGTCGAGGCCCCCAAGCCTCGGTCGGGTCCGCCTCTACCCGCAAGTGGGGGCGGACCCACTGAGTCTTGCGGACAAGGCAACCTGGTTTCCGAAATCCATCATTGCTGGTCAGTGACGGGGCCTTCGCGCTGGCGCTGCTACACACGCTTGCAGGCACTCTATCGTGTCTGGGCCCGACTGAAGCCCGACATGGACTCGCAAAGGTCCGACCCTGAAACAACGGAGCCTTTTCTACATTTGGAAATGTGACCGTCGATCATCGTGCCTTCGTCGGCGGTTGGCTGAGTACCCGCCACGGCTCGGTGGCGTGGTGGGTACTCATTCATGGAGAGCGCATGTGAGGTGCAGCGTGGTGAAGGCTGATGAGCCGCCTACCTTATCTAGATCGCCTGGACGATCTCGTTCGTCAGCACAAGCAATTTTCCATCGAAGGGGAGATCCTGCGTGCGGAGTGCCAATTATTCGCTACGTCTTGGCGAAAATCGACAGAAGATCTACGGGAATGGTTGGCGGGGCCTGGGAGTGTCCGAGTAGCGCGGCTTCGACTTAAACTGTTTCCGGGATCCGGAAACTGGACTATCCTCCCACGGGTCTTGCGACTCCAGCCGCTCGGGCCAAGCCGTTCCTGTCCGAGGCAGCTAGTTTTTTCATGGCGACGAAAAATCACCGCAGCATAACAAGTACCCGCTTCAGCAAAAGCTAACGGAGCAGTCTTCAGCAGCCAAGGTTCGGAACGCTGGAAGCCTCGTACTGGGTGGAAGCTTCCGCAGCCCGTCTCGCGGCATCGGCAAATGAGTGCGAGACGGCTGTTTCGCGTTCGATTTGAGCGCCCTGGGACCTGCGGCCCGCCGCCTATTGAGGCGCCGGCGGTGGACCCTGTATAAGCGGCTACATCCATAGTGGATCGACCGCTCAGAGGGTCAATGTGCCAGATCGCTTAGCGAAGCTCACGCATTGTCTGCTCACCGCACGTCAGGCAGGTTAGAGCTATCCTGCATGCCGCTTGCCGGGATTACGGGCCCACGATCGGGTAGCTTCGTCCTCTCCATCGAACTTTCATCGTCTAGAAGCGTTCGGTCCGCTCGGTCAACAGTGTAACGATCAGGGAAGCGCAGAGGAAAGCACGTGCGGTAACGGTTGATTCAACCATTGCTGGTATATTAGGTGTGAGTGGCGGCTCCGGCATTCGGGCGGGCGCTTCAGTGCCGGAGCCGCCTGCGCAGTCCGGTTGGGTTTTGACCGCGCCGTCCTATAATGGGACAGCGCGGTCAATGACTCGTTAAAATGCTACGAGACTAATTAAGCGTGTGCTAAATTGAATCGCAGTTTGCGAGTCAGTTCATGCGTTTGAAGTTCATCAAGCCGCAGGAGCCTGTCCTGGCGCTGAAGCCGCCGGTTAGCAACGGCTGGCTGTGCGAAATCAAAGATGATGGCTGTTGCACCCAGATCATTTTCGATTGGGCCGGCGCGCTCACCTTCACCCGCATGGGGATAGACCGGTTGAAACGTCACCGGCCTGTCGTCACTGCCGCCGAGCAGCTGAAAGCGAAATCCTTCATTCCCGGCGGCGAGATGATCGCGCGGCCGGGCGGCCGGCCGAACTTTCACGCGATGTATTCGCGCATGGCGTGGAATGCCGAGCTGCTCGCCTTCGTCGCCTTCGATATCCTGCACAAAAGTGGCGAAGATCTGCGCTGGCGGCCAGCAGTCGAGCGCAAGGCAATCCTGCGGGAACTCATCCAGCCGGCCGAAGGCATCGTCCAGTGCAGCCAGCATGTCGAAGGCGGTGTCGAGATCTACGAAGCGGCCGATCGGATGAGCCTCAAAGGTATCGTCTCGAAGCGCAAGGTCACCCCTTACCGCAGCGGGGCAAAGGATGCAGTCTGGCTGAAGTGCTGGGACATTGATTTTGAACTTATTGGGATCAAGCGGCAGCCCGGCGAGTGGACAGAGAGGCTGTTCGCACGACACGTCAAGAATGTCGGCAAGGCGGTGATCGCCAAAACCGATGCAATCAAGAACTGGCTCTGGAC
>NZ_RZOM01000600.1:0-3792 GCF_003999175.1 Mesorhizobium sp. M7A.F.Ca.ET.027.03.2.1
CTCTACACCAACGCCAGGATGGAGCGGAACATCGCACTCTATCTGGCCTATGGTTTCCACGAAACGGGTCGCCGGCCCAATCCCTATCGGCCTGGATGGGTGCTCGTCGACATGGCCAAAACCGTCGATAAGACCACCGCGGCCTGATCTTTTTCGGCATTTGGGAGGATGACAATGAGCACATCGGGAACAATCCGCGCCGGCATGGGCGGCTGGACCTTCGAGCCCTGGGATACGTCCTTCTATCCCGACAAGCTTTCCAAGGCCAAGCAGCTGAACTACGCCACTCGCCAGGTGCCGAGCATCGAGGTCAACGGCACTTACTATTCCAGCTTCAAGGAGCCGACCTTCGTCAAATGGGCCAACGAGGCGCCGGACGGCTTTGTCTACTCGCTGAAGGGCAACCGCTTCGTCACCAACCGGCGCGTGCTGGGCGAGGCCGGCGAATCGATGATGCGCTTCCTCGGCTCGGGCGTTGCCGCACTCGGCGAAAAGCTCGGGCCAATCCTGTGGCAGTTCGCGCCGACCAAGAAATTCGATCCGGACGATTTCGAAGCCTTTTTGAAACTGCTGCCGGAAAAGCAGGACGGCGTTGCGCTGCGCCATGCGCTCGAAGTCCGCAACGACAGTTTTGTCGTGCCGGAATTCGCAGCACTTGCCCGAAAATACAAGGCCGCGATCGTCTACGCCGACCATGCCAAATATCCCGATATCGCCGACGTCACCGCCGATTTCGTCTATGCGCGGCTGCAGACCGGCAGTGACGACAATCCCGACTGTTACACGCCGAAGGGCCTCGATGAATGGGCCGCGCGGGCAAAGGTCTGGGCGGAAGGCAAGGTGCCCAGCGATCTCCGACGTGCTGATCCTTCGATCGATGCGCCGGTCAAGCCGCGCGACGTGTTCGTCTACTTCATCACCGAGGGCAAGGTGCGCGCGCCGTTCGGCGCCATGGCACTGATGAAGCGGGTGGACCAGGGTCAGCCGGTGCCCTGACGCAGCGGAATCATGGCATCTTCGCCATCGTCGTAACCTTATCGATACCTCCTTGCTGCATGAATCCAGCTGAACCAGTCACAGATTTGGGCCGCCGCGGGCAAGGACGAGGGGCATGTCGCTCGACTACACTTCACTTCTGTTGGCTGTCGGTTTTTCCGCTGCCTGCCTGAGCCTGACATTGTTTGGCATGTGGCTGACCGCTCGCTCGGAAAAGTTCCTGCTGACATGGGCGACCAGCCTGGTGTTCGTGGTCGGCGATATTTTCGTCTATGACGCCTATATCGAAATGCCCGGGCGCCTGCTGGGCATCGCCACGCTGGCTTTCCTCCTGCTCGGTTTCTCGACAATGCTGGGCGCGGCCACCAGTTCAGAACCGGCGGCTCGCCAGTGCCGCGAGCGGTGCTCGGCAGCGCCATCTCGCTGGCCGTGACGTTGCCTCCGATGGCTCTAGGCTATGACGGGCTGGGCTTCATGTTCGAAAATGCCTTCGCCGCCTTGCTTCTATTCGCAACGGCGGTCGAATACTGGAAAGGCCGCGACGAGGCCCCTGCCCTGACAACCGGTATCACCGCGCTCTATTCGGCCACGGCCGCATCGTTCGCTCTCTGCGCCATGGTTCTAGCCTCGGAGGGGAAGCTGGTCCTTGGACATGCGCCAAGCAACTGGGCCGAGGAACTGAGCCTCATCATCGTCATCGCCAGCATGACCGGCATCGGGGCGCTTTCCCTGGCCCTGAATCAGGGACGCCTTGCCCGGCATCACCGCCACAATGCCCTGACCGACCCGCTGACCGGCCTGCTCAACCGCCGCGCCCTGTTCGACCTGCACGGCGATGCGCCGGTCGGCGCCTTCACGGCGGTGGTCGTCTTCGATCTCGACAACTTCAAGGCCATCAACGACGAATTCGGCCACGCCGCCGGCGATGAGGTGCTGAAGGTGTTCGCACGGGAACTCGCCGGCAATCTCCGCCCGGCCGACGTCGCCGCGCGCATGGGCGGCGAGGAATTCGCGCTGGTGCTGAAGCGGACCTTGCCCGAAACGGTGGAGGCCACCGCCGAGGCCATACGGGCAGCTTTCGCCGCGCACTGCATCGAAACCGAGACGGGTTCGCTGATATGCACGGTTAGTGCCGGATTTGCATTCGGCACCAAGGAAGGCCTCGGCTTCGACAAGGTGCTCAACGCCGCCGACAAGGCGCTCTACGACGCCAAACGCGGAGGCCGCAACCGCGTCACCGCCTCTGCGTTCAGGCGCGCAGGCTGATCGCGCGTATCAACACCGGCCTCTGATCGGGGGAGACGAATGCGCTCCTAGGCCGCCATGACAATCTCATTGAAGGTATCGAGATCGACATAGAAGACCTTGGTGATCTCCTCGATCAGATCGTCGTAATCGCAGCCCTGTGATCTCAAGATGTTGATGGCAGCGATGATATCGACACGTTCGATAAGCCGCCGCTTCTGGTAATCCTCGACGTAACGTTCCATGGCTGTCCCTTAGCCTGTGTGCCCAAACGCGTTTGAACGACAGAGATCGCAGGAGGGAAGCTAGGCAGCCTTGCTTGCGTGAAACTTGCCCGGCATTGGCCGTGCTCCTCGATCTGCGATAACCAGACTGATACGGAAGCGGCCGACTCACAAAGCCAAGGAAAAGACTAGCACGCGATGCTCGGCGTGCCAGAGACGCAGGTGATCGGAAGGAGAAATATTGGACTTGCCAAGAACTTAGGATCGCCAACTGAAGTTCACCGCCGATTCTAGACGGTCAGGAACTTCCTGACATCAGCGCGGTCCAGATCTTCCGCCGGGCCGGTATGGACGATCACGCCACGGTCCATGATGTTGACTTCGTCGGCCAACTCGCGGCAGAAATCGAGATATTGTTCGACCAGAAGCACGGCGATGCCGGCCTGGTCACGCAGGTAGCGGATGGCGCGGCCGATGTCCTTGATGATCGAAGGCTGTATGCCCTCGGTCGGCTCGTCGAGCACCAGCAGTTTCGGCCGCATCACCAGCGCCCGTCCGATGGCGAGCTGCTGCTGCTGGCCGCCGGAAAGATCGCCGCCGCGACGGCCGAGCATCTGCTTCAGCACCGGGAACAATTCGAAGACATGCGCAGGAATGTTGCGGTCGGCCCGTTTCAGCGGCGCGAAGCCTGATTCCAGGTTCTCCCGCACAGTGAGCAGCGGAAAGACCTCCCTGCCCTGCGGTACGAATGCGATGCCCGACCGGGCGCGGTCATACGCCGCGCTCCGGTCGAGCGCCTTCCCCTCGAAGGCAACGCTTCCGCTCGTCAGCCGGTGGTGGCCGACGATCGATCTCATCAAACTGGTCTTGCCGACGCCGTTGCGGCCGAGCACGCAGGTGATCTTGCCGGCGCCCGCCTTCAGCGACACGCCGCGCAACGCCTGGGCGGCGCCGTAGTGCAGCGTGGCATTGGAAACTTCGAGCATGTCAGCGCCTTTTCCAGAACCGCAGGAACGACAGATCGAAGTGATGGAATTGCACCCGCCAGACCATGCTCATCTCCCCAGATAGACTTCGACGACACGCTCGTCCGCCGACACGAAATCAAGTGTGCCTTCGCTCAGCACCGAGCCCTCATGCAGGCAGGTGACCTTGACGCCGAGCTCGCGCACGAAATGCATGTCGTGCTCGACGACAATGACCGAATGGTCGCGGGCGATATCCTTGAGCAGCCGCGCGGTTTCCTCGGTCTCGGCATCGGTCATGCCGGCGACCGGCTCGTCGACCAGCAGCAGTTTCGGATCCTGCGCCAGGAGCATGCCGATCT
>NZ_RZOM01000601.1:0-3788 GCF_003999175.1 Mesorhizobium sp. M7A.F.Ca.ET.027.03.2.1
CGACCTGCACCACGCAATTCCGTTTCCTCAAGTGGATCGCAAGCAAATTTTGGTCCCAGCAGTTGGCGCGTTGCATCGGAAATACGGATTTCACTGGGCTCCGCGGACGTTTGAATACGCGAGGCGAGATTAACGGTCTCGCCCCACAAGTCATAGGCGAACCGTCTTTTGCCTATGACGCCAGCGACGATCGGTCCCGAGTGAATTCCAATTCTCAGTCTTATCGGTTCTCCTGCGAAGCTCTCGCGTTTGACCGCCTTGCGCAGTTCAACTGCGTAGTGCGCGAGGGCTTGTGCATGATCGGATCGCGCGGTGGGCAGGCCCGCGACCACCATCACACAATCGCCGATTGTCTTGATCTTTTCGCAGCCGTGCCGTTCCGAGAGCCGATCCGCCGCCTTGAAGAAGTAATTCAAGATAGCGAGCGTCGTCACCGCTCCGACGCTGCGCGCTCTTTCCGTAAAACCGACGATATCGGCAAAAAGCACACTCACCTCTGCGTGGTTGTCTGCAATTTTCTTGTGCGCTTTCAACCGCTCCGCGATCGACGCCGGAAGAATGTTGAGGAGCAGGGATTCGGCGCGCTGGTATTCACGCGACAATCCCTCCTGACTCTTCCTCAACGCCTCATTGGTCGAATGTAACTTCTCGTTGAGTTGGCGCTCCCTCTCTTGCAGAAGAGTCATTTCATAAGCCTTCTGTTGAAGCCGCTGCTTGTTGTCGCGTTCGGCAGTGGCATCAAGAAAGAGCAGCCACACGCAGTCATCATCAGCAAAAAGATGAAGGTCCGCGACACGCCCGCTGGGCAGTTCGACCATAGGCATATGAAATGGAAGCTCCGGGCAAGGCAGCAAACCTTCCATGAATTCAAGCTGATCGGCAACAGGCTTACCGATGCGAAGGGATGAGAGCCCGTAATGTTTAACGTTACCGCCCTTCGCCGCTGTCCGCAGCTGGGCGTCAATTTTCACATACGCAATAGCACGCTCGTTGTAGAAGAAATCGTAAATCCAGTTTCCGATCTCTCTTGGCAATCTTTGCATGGTCTATTTGGTGACCATCGAAGCGAGTTTAAGAAACGCATCATCGACATGCTCACCCGAGAGCGCACTTGTCAGATAGACCTGCCATCCGCGTTGCCTCAGTTCGTCGATTTCTCTATCCGGTATTACCCACCGATCGGCCAGATCAGATTTGTTGAAAAGCAATACGAACGGCATAGCACCGAATTCAGCCTCGACCCGCTCGCGCAGCGTGAGCGCGGCGGTAAGGGTAGCGGCGCGGGTTCCATCGACGACAAGCACGAGGCCTGTCGCACCTCGCACATGGCTGACGCGGAATGAGCCGATATCATCTTCGCCGGCCAAATCCCATAAAATCAGATCCACTGTTTTGTCCGGGAGTGCGACACTCTTTTTGTCGATTTTCACTCCCACCGTGGTCAAGTAGGTCTCTGAAAAGATGCTTTTCACAAACCTGCGAACCAGGCTCGTCTTTCCAACAGAGAACCCGCCCAACATACAGATCTTTTTTTGCAACATCTTGGGCTCCGACCTAGTCCAGGTTTACCGTAACGGAAACCCGGCGATTGGTGGAGCTACCAGCCTGACTATTTTCAGGCACCGCCGGTTCAAAGGTGCCCGCGCCCCGAACCAGCAGCAGTTCCGGGGCGACGCCGCGCTTGTTGAGAAGCGCACGAACTGTCTCGGCACGGGCGGCGCTGATCGACGCGTTGGCCGTCTCACGGCCCGTGGTGTCCGAATGGCCGGTCAACATGAACCGCGCAGTTACGCCTGACTTGCGGGCACTTTGGGCGAATTCCTTTATTTGATCCGCCAATCTGTCGAGAACCGGCGTCTGCTCTGGTCCCGGCACAACTTTGCCGGAAGAGAAGAAAATATCGGTCGTCTGGATGGCCTCTCTCAAATGATTGAGCTCTGCAAGGTCCAGTTCACGCAGCTGCGAGACATCCAGAACCACTCCGTCCGCCGAAAGTTGTTCAGCGGCGGCCTGCGCCCGGTTGATCCAGGCGGCAGGAGCCTCGCCCACGACAACGATGCGACCCTGGATGATCGAAAGTCGGACCGATTTCGGCGGCGTCAGCGACGCCGTCAGCCGCTTCACCACAAACTTCGGATCAAGGCTCTGGTAGAATTGCCACTGTGAATGAACGCGGGCAGGATCGACCTCCGTTCCGGACAGCAGAGCTTGCGGGTCGGCGGCAAGCGGGTCTCGCAGGCCGGAAATATAGAAATGTCCACCCCTGGTCGATTGTTGGGCGACGACAATTCCCGGTTGGGCCTCAAGTCGCGACACATAATACTGCCAGTGCTCCGCCGCGCGTGCTTCGGGACTGACATCACGAACCTTGGAAATGTCGAATTCCGGTCCGCCTGCCGAAAGCTGCCGAGCCGCTGCGCGCGCCCGATCTATCCAGGTGTCGGGAGCCTCGCCCTCGGCAATAATGCGATTATTGACGATCGAAAGTCGTACTGTATCTGGCGGATACAGCGACGCCGTCAGCCGTTTCAACACGAACTCCGGCTCAAGGCTCTGATAGAATTGCCATTGTGAATGAACCCGGGCGGGATCGACCTGCGTTCCAGACAACAGCGACTGCGGGTCGTCGGCAAGCGGGTCTCTCAGGCCGGCAATATAGAATTGGCCGTCGCGCGCCTGTTGTTCGGCAACGATGATGCCCGGCTGGGCCTCCAGTCGCGACACGTAAGCCTGCCAGCGCGATACATAAGCTTGCCAGCGCTGCGCTGATTGCCAGGAAAGAAAGTACCAACCGCCTGCCAGACTCAAAAGCAGCAGGGCAACGGCCGCCACCAGCCACGGAAATCCCTCGTTTGATTCCTCCTGCTTGAGCTCGACGCAGGTCTGCAACTGCGCCTCTACGCTGGCCAACTGCGAACCGTCGCCGTCAAACTGCTCTAAAGCCTGTGAGGATTCCTCATGGATGCGAAGCAATACATCGCGAAGTATTTCATGCAATCCCTCTGGCGGATTTCCCCGGATCACCGAAACCAGGGTCGCAAACGGTCCAACTTCTGACCAGAGACGAAGGTCGCCAAAACGAATTGTGTCCAGGCCGCTCTGCTCTTTCTCGTTAAATGAGTCCTTCACAAAATCCTGAATTGCACTAAGCATCGAAGAGATGAGTTGAGGATCTTCGCTCGTTGCATTATCGGCGGTTACATGCGCTATCAAAAGACCGGAATTGCGGTGAATGAGAAAGGCATGCTCTATACGATAAACAAGAGAGTGCTTAAGAACAACTTCCGAAAAGCTTGCTCCTGTCCTCCAAGATTCAAATCTCCACTTGAGCCCATGCCAGGTAAATATATGTCTTAGAGTTTCGTTCAGCGACTGAAAGGTCTGGTCGATCTTTTCCCCGATCGACTTGCGAATTGCTGGCAGAAACACCGGGTATAATATATCCGTCAGTGTGCGCGGGCTCTTCTGGATTGACCGTTGCACAGCCCTTTCGACAGCAGGCGCAAGCGCCTCGCCGAGCTGCGCATGAGGCGCTCGCGCGGCCGCACTGGGAAGAATGTCGCCCACTGCTGCCGCAAGCTGCTCGGGTTCGTCCAGCAGATGCGTAACTCGTGACAGCTCCGAAATTTCGCGGCTGACCAGCAACTGGCGCAGCGTTTCCATGCGAGGATCGGCGGTTGGGACTCCGTCGAAACGCGCACGATAGTCCGGATCAACGTTCCGGGCAATTTCGACCAAAAGACGAGCCAGAGCCTCGCGATCAATTTCTGTATCGTTCGAGGCTGTTC
>NZ_RZOM01000602.1:0-3786 GCF_003999175.1 Mesorhizobium sp. M7A.F.Ca.ET.027.03.2.1
AGGCGGACCATTGCGCGCGCCGACGATCAGGTCCTCGTCGCCCTTGAACATGATGGCCAGCGCGAAAGCGCCTTCCAGCCGCTTCAGCGCCTGGTGCGCGGCCTCGACCGGCTTCAGCCCTCTGGCGAGTTCGCGCGCCACCAGATGGGCGACGACCTCGGTGTCGGTCTGCGAGGAGAAAGAATAGCCATCGCGGATCAGTTCTTCGCGCAATTCGGCGAAATTCTCGATGATGCCGTTATGGACGATGGCGACACCGTCGGAAAAATGCGGATGCGCATTGGTCTCGTTGGGCACGCCGTGTGTCGCCCAGCGTGTGTGACCGATGCCGATCGTACCGTCGAGCGGCTCGTCCTTGAGCCGGCGCTCGAGGTTGATCAGCTTGCCTTCGGCGCGGCGGCGAGCAAGCTGGCCGTGCTCGATGGTGGCGACGCCGGCCGAGTCATAGCCGCGATATTCCAACCGCTTCAGCGCATCGACGATGAGCGGCGCAACCTGCGAGTGGCCGACGATTCCAACGATACCGCACATGCAGACAGCCCCCGATTCCCCGTGGAAAACCAGCGCTATTTAGGGATGGCCGGCCTGCCGCGAAAGTCACATTGCATTTCGTCCCGTGTAACGGAACGCTCATTCTTGTCGATGCACCATGACAGACCGCTCTTGCAATCCGGTTACTGCAATCGTTCGGTTTTTTGCGGGCTGGTCTTACTTTTTCTTCGCAGCCGCGGCCGAAGCAAAGCGTTCGCGCAATTCCTTGCCCTTGCCCGGGATCGTCTTCTGGCGAGCACGGCCGAAGGCCAGCGCATCGTCGGGCACGCTTTCGGTGATCACGCTGCCCGAGGCGATGTAGCCGCCCTTGCCGATGGTGACAGGTGCCACCAGCGACGAATTGGAGCCTACAAAAGCGCCCTCGCCGATGTCCGTGAAGAATTTCGAATAGCCGTCATAATTGCAGGTGATGGTGCCGGCGCCGATATTGGCTCCCGCGCCGACGCGGGCATCGCCGATATAGGTCAGATGGTTGACCTTGGCGCCCTCTTCGATAACCGCCTGCTTGACCTCGCAGAAATTGCCGACCTTGGCCTTGTCCCGGAGATCAGCACCCGGCCGCAGTCGCGCGTATGGCCCGACATCGCAATTGGACGCAATGGTGGCGCCTTCGATGTGGCTGAACGCATGTATCTTGGCGCCCGTCGCAATCTTCACACCCGGACCGAACCAGACATTGGGCTCGACGATCGTGTCAGTGCCGATCTCGGTGTCGTGCGAGAAATACACGGTCTCCGGCGCGATCAGCGTCACGCCCGACAGCATCGCTTCATGCCGCCGGCGCGCCTGCCATATGCCCTCGGCTTGCGCAAGTTCGGCGCGGTTGTTGATACCGAGTGCGCTTTCGAAGCTGGCTTCGGTGGCGACGACATCGAGGCCTCGCGCACTGGCGATCTCGACAATGTCGGTGAGATAATATTCGCCTTTGGCATTCTTATTGCCAACCTGATCGAGCAGCGTCAGCACGTGGGCGCCGGCCACCGCCGTCATGCCGGCATTGCAGAAGCCGATCTTTCTTTCCTCCTCGGAACAGTCCTTCTCCTCGCGGATGGCCACCAATTTGCCGTCCTTCTCGATCAGCCTGCCATAGCCGGTCGGGCTGGGCGGGCGGAAGCCGATCACGACGACGGCGGCGCCCTCGGCCAGCTTCAGCCGCGCCACGGTCAGCGCATCGGCGTCGATCAGCGGCGTGTCGCCAAACATCACCAGGACGTCGTCATAACCCTTTGATATCGCATCGCGTGCGGCCAGCACGGCGTGCGCGGTGCCAAGGCGCTTCTCCTGCACGAAAGTCTCGGCCTTCGGCGCGAACTTTGCCGCAGCCTTGCGCATCTCGTCGGCGCCATGGCCGATCACCAGCGCCTGGCTGCCGGCGCCGGCGGCTTCGGCTGCCTTCACCACATGGGCGACCATCGGCAGGCCGGCGATCTGGTGCAGCACCTTCGGCAGCACGCTCTTCATGCGCGTGCCTTCGCCGGCGGCAAGGATGACGGACAGGCAGGATCTCTGGCTCATGGAAGGGACAACCATATGAAAAGGGTTGGGAATCAAAGCATGCTAGCAGTGGCGCCTTGCTTCACCAATGCGGTTAAATTTCGGTGAGATGGCGGAGCAGCTGACTCTTAATCAGCGGGTCTTAAAACGGAATTCGGCAGTCAGCACACCTACAACAGGCCGTGTTTCTGAATTCCGCCTGCTCGTCACCTGATGTCCAGCCAAACACCTTCAGCTTGCCGTCACGCTTTTCGACGAGATAGTTGACCGCAAAGTCGATGGTCACGGGACTCCCATCCTTGCTTCATAGTCACCGGCCCAGTTTACCTCAGCCACGCAATGGTCCTGGTCGACAGGTGTCACAGAGACCTCCTTGCAGGTCATCCTCTTGCTGCCGAGGGCACGATAGGCCTCAAAGCCCTTCGTCATGATGGCCTTCAACTGCTCGCCATTCTCGCCAACCATGACCGCTGCCGGCGTCACCGAGACAAAACCGGCCGAATACATGTCCGCGACGTCGTTGAGGTCGACGGTGTCGGCGATCGCGTCATTGTAGATTTTCTCATAGACCTTGAAGAATTTTCGCACATCCGCCTTGGCTACCATTCTCGCTTCCCGGCTCGAAAAAGTGTTGATCAACGGTACTGCAAATGCGGGCTGCCGTGCATCGTTCCGCCGACGCGACCTACCCCAGCCGCCCCAGCACCGGGAAATTTTCCAGCAGCCAGTAAGACACCGTCTGCACGCCGCCGGTGAGGAAAAACACGCCGGCGACCACCAGCAGCGCGCCGATCGCCTTTTCGACCCGGCCGAGATGAACGCGGAATTTGCCGAGGAAGCGCATGAAGGCGCCGGAAAACAGGGCGGCGATCAGGAACGGGATACCCAGCCCGAGCGAATAGGCGGCGAGCAGCAGCGCGCCCTCGCCCACCGTCTCGCGGCCGCCGGCCAGCGTCAGGATCGGACCGAGCACCGGACCGATGCAGGGCGTCCAGCCGAAGGCGAAGGCCAACCCCATGACATAGGCGGCGACGGCGCTTGCCGGCTTGCCTTGCGACTGGAAGCGCGCCTCGCGTGAAAGCAGCGGAATGCGCAGGATACCGAGGAAATTCAGGCCCATGAGGATGATCAGCACACCGGCGCCCATCGCCAGCGGCTCCTGCCAGATACGCAGCAGCCGGCCGATGGTCGAAGCCCCGGCGCCAAGCGCGACAAAGACGGTCGAGAAGCCGAGCACGAAGGCGATCGAGGAATAAAGCAGCGCGCCGCGCGCGCCTTCACGCGCTGTCGCACCCGCATTGCCGCGGAAATCGTCGACCGAGACGCCGGCCATATAGCAGAGATAGGGCGGCACCAGCGGCAGCACGCAAGGCGACAGGAACGAGATCGCTCCCGCCCCGACCGCGCTGACATAGCCGATGTCCAATGCCATTTCCAGGAACTCCACTGTCGTGTCGCTGATATAGCGACGCGCAGCCTTGTCCACCAATCACCATTGTGTTGGCAAGATCATGCTTGCCGGGGAAGAAACGGCAGCCCCTGGGCGTTGACACAGCGAGGCCGCGATTTCCCGCGCGTCTCCAGATACCAGTCAGGGAGATTTCCATGAAAACCATAACCGCAGGACTGGCAGCGCTTCTGC
Source organism: Mesorhizobium sp. M7A.F.Ca.ET.027.03.2.1 (assembly GCF_003999175.1). Classification (NCBI taxonomy): domain Bacteria; kingdom Pseudomonadati; phylum Pseudomonadota; class Alphaproteobacteria; order Hyphomicrobiales; family Phyllobacteriaceae; genus Mesorhizobium; species Mesorhizobium sp. M7A.F.Ca.ET.027.03.2.1. The sequence continues at coordinate 3,689 of NZ_RZOM01000602.1, forward strand.
TCAGCACCGCCGCATCCTTCGCCGCCGACGCGTGGAAGGAAGCCGAGGTCAATGGCACCAAGATCTACACCGACGCCAACGGCATGACGCTGTATACC
>NZ_RZOM01000603.1:0-3782 GCF_003999175.1 Mesorhizobium sp. M7A.F.Ca.ET.027.03.2.1
TTCCTGGTCTCGATCTCCTCGACCTTGCCGTCCTCAGCCGTCACCGACACCTTGCCGGCCGCGACCACCTTGCCAGTGCCGCGAAAGCTGTCGATCTTGTTCTTCTTGAACAGGAAGGCGACGCCGTTGACGTTCGACGACACCGTCGCATCCTTGTGCGCCATCATCTTCTTCAGGTTCAATTTCGGCGCCGATATTTCGACGCCGAGCGTGTCGAAGGAGTGACCGGCCTCGGCGAACATCTCGGAGGCATGGAGCAGCGCCTTGGAAGGGATGCAGCCGATGTTGAGGCAGGTACCGCCGAAGGTCGCGTTCTTCTCGACCACCGCCACCCTGAGCCCGAGCTGCGCCGCCTTGATGGCGCAGACATAGCCGCCCGGTCCCGATCCGATGATAACGACGTCATAAGCCATGATACTGTCCTTCTGTTTGAGCATGATGCCGTGTGACGCGGTTTTTGGATAACATCATGCTCGATATGCTTGAGAGCGCTCAGCGGCCGCCGCTTACATTCAGGATCGCGCCTGTCGTATAGGACGCGGCGTCGGAGAGAAGATAGAGAACCGCGCCCGCGACTTCATCCACTGTACCGGCTCTTTTCATCGGCAGCAGGTCGCGGAACCGCTCCACCCTGTCCGGCTGCCCGCCGGAAGCGTGGATGTCCGTGTCGATGATGCCAGGGCGCACCGCATTGACGCGAATGCCTTCCAGCGCCACCTCGCGGGCGAGCCCGATGGTGAAGGTGTCGATGGCGCCCTTGGAGGCGGCATAATCGACGTACTCGCCCGGCGAGCCCAATGTCGCCGCGGCCGACGAGATGTTGACTATGGATCCGCCCGACCCGCCATGGCGGGTCGACATGCGCTTGACCGCCTCACGGGCGCAGAGGAACGAGCCGACGACATTGATGCGCATCATGCGCTCCAGCCGCGAAACATCCATCTCGTCGACGCGCGCCTTGACGTCGACGATGCCGGCATTGTTGACGAAAGCATCGAGCCGTCCATAGGCGCGGTCGACGGCCTCGAACATGGCCACGATATCGGCCTCGCTGCCGACATCGCCCTTGACCGCAAAAGCCTCGCCGCCGGCAGCCTCGATCTCCGCGACCAGTGCATCGGCGGCGTCCTGATTCGCAGCGTAGTTGACCGCGACCCTGTAGCCGGCCTTCGATCCAAACCGGCAGATCGCCGCGCCGATGCCGCGGCTGCCGCCGGTGACCAGCAGCACCTTTTGCGTCCCGCTCATTCCTGACATCCCTTCAAGGCAAACACATCCCCCGGCACTTTCGAAAACCCGCTGCCGCCATAGGCACTGGATTGGCGCAACGCTGGCCCGAGATCCGGCAGTATCAGCGTCTTCGGCGCTTCGACACCTTCGGCCGGCAGCAGCCCGATGTTGCCCTTGTCATCCGCCGTGTAGATGACGCCATGCCAGGGCGTGCAGGCGGCAAGCTCCTCGCCGGTGACGTCGCCCTCGGGGCATTTGTACATCAGCGCGCCGTTCGGCCGCGACACGCCCTCGTTCCACATGACGATGCCGTTCAGCACCACATTGTTGTCGAGGATCATCCGGAACGTGTTGGTGACCGTCGCCGAGGTGCCGGTGGGCGTGAAATCGATTTCGCTGCCGCTCTGGGCGTCGCCATAGACAGCGAGCTCGATCGGACAGGCGGCATTTGCGGCAGAGTCGGTGAACAACACGGCCAGCATTCCGGCTGCACATCGGATAGTGGGCGATAGGACGCTTTGCATCAGCGCGACCTACTTGCTCTCGCGGCCATCGGCGTTTTCCAGCACGCCGAAATCGGTCAGCAGCAACAACGGCTCGCCTGCTGCGTCCAGTCCCCAGAATGACGGATAAAATCCATCACCCCAGCCGCTCCAGAACATCGCGATGTTGAGCGGGTTGCCGGCAACCGGATGATGCATGACGAACCTGTCCTGGTTGGGTGCGAATTCGGCGGCCAGCACGTCGTCATAGTAATTCTCGTCGGCCTTGAGCTTGTCCTGTTCGGCCGACATCAGCGCCATCGCCGTCTTGTCCATGAAAGAGCCAAGGCCGGCTTCGACCGGGTAGCCGAACATTTCGTCGTCCTTCAGGGTCGACACGTCCTGGTCTGGCAAGGTCGCCAGTTCCCAGCGGACCGGCGTGCCTGGGCGGAGCCGAAGGAACGCTGCTGCCACACGTCCCTGGGCCTCGAACAGAGAAACCGGATAACTTCCAGGTTTGACCTTGCGGCTCAATGCTGGCCAGTCATCGCCTGTGACCAGAGGATCGCAGGCCATAATCTCGCCCGTCGGCAATTCGAGTTGGCCGATCGGGGTGACCGTTATCTTCCGCTCCGCCAATTGCACGTCACTAAGGGCAAAGATGCCGAGGTTGCTGCTCACCTTTGCCGGATTCCATCCGGCGGCGATTGCCAGCGAAGGAACAGCAGTGGACAAGCCAAGCCAGAAAATACTGCGCCGAAAAGTCCGCTGCGCGCCGCCCGCGGCCCGGCCCAGTTTGAACCCGAACCGTTCCAGCCAGCCGCTCACGGGGCGGTTGGCCTTGCTCACAGATCGAGCACCAGCCGTTCCGGATCCTCCAGGCTTTCCTTGACGCGGACCAGGAAGGTCACCGCTTCCTTGCCGTCGACGATGCGGTGATCGTAGCTGAGCGCCAGATACATCATCGGCCGGATCACGATCTGGCCGCCGACCACCACAGGCCTGTCCTGGATCTTGTGCATGCCCAGAATGCCCGACTGCGGCGCGTTGAGGATCGGCGTCGACATCAGCGACCCGTAAACGCCACCGTTGGAAATCGTAAACGTGCCGCCTTGCATGTCGGCGACCGACAGCTTGCCGTCGCGCGCGGCGATGCCCAGCCGGCCGATATCCTTTTCGATCTCGGCGATCGACATCTGGTCGGCATTGCGCACCACCGGCACGACAAGACCCTTCTCGGTGCCGACGGCGACGCCGATATGGGCATAATTCTTGAAGATGATGTCGGTGGCGTCGATCTCGGCGTTGACCGAGGGGATCTCCTTCAGCGCGTGTGTCACGGCCTTGGTGAAGAAGCCCATGAAGCCGAGCTTCACGCCGTGCTTCTTTTCGAACACATCCTTGTACTTGGTCCGCAGTGCCATCACCGCTGACATGTCGACCTCGTTGAAGGTGGTCAGCATGGCTGCGGTCGACTGCGCTTCCTTGAGGCGGCGGGCGATGGTCTGGCGCAGCTTGGTCATGCGCACGCGCTCCTCGCGCGACGCATCGTCGCCCGAGGACGGCGCGCGCACGGCAACCGGTGCAGGTGCCGCCTTCGGCGTCTCCGCCGGCTGCGACGGCGCACCCTTGGAGATGGCGTCGAGCACGTCGCCTTTCAGCACCTGGCCACGCTTTCCCGAACCGGAGATCTGGTCGACCGAGAGATTGCTTTCGGCGATCAGTTTCGCCGCGGCCGGTGCCGGTGGCATGGTGCGCGGCTCGACCAGGCCGGCATCGCCGGCGATCTTGGCGGTCTCGGCCGCGGCCTGCTTGCCGGTCGATGCCGCATCCGGCGACGAGGCCTGCGACACCGCCTGCGGCTTGGTCGCTGGTGCGGCGGCAGCGCCACCTGCCGAAATCGAACCGAGCAGCGCACCGACACCGACCGTCTCGCCTTCCTTGGCGGTGATTTCGCTTAAGGTTCCAGCGGCGGCGGCAGGCACCTCCACCGTCACCTTGTCGGTCTCGAGCTCGACCAGCGGCTCGTCGGCGACGATCGCGTCGCCGACCTTCTTGAACCATTTGCCG
>NZ_RZOM01000604.1:0-3780 GCF_003999175.1 Mesorhizobium sp. M7A.F.Ca.ET.027.03.2.1
GTCCCTCATTGAGATAGAGGTCGAGCGCGACATCGAGCCCGTTGATCTCCGAGACCGATGGCGTGAATGGAAACGGCTTGTCCCGCGACCACGCATGCTCCCAGTCGACGATGCTGAGCATCGACGCGCGCGGCGCCAGGGGATTGGCCTTCATCTTGGCCCAGGCCCGCTCGCTGACACCCATCATCGTGAGGCCGGGAGGCGCGCCCAGGCATTTGTTCGGGCCGGTGACATAGATATCGGCCTTGCAGTCCTCGGGATGCGTCTTCATGCCGCCAAAGGACGAGACGGCATCGACGATGAGATAGCCGCCATGCGCCGAAACCAGCGCACCGATGGCGTCGATCGGATTGATGGTGCCGGACGGCGTGTCGTGGTGGCAGACGGAAACGACGGTGATCTCCGGATGCGCCTTCAGCATTGCCTCGACCTCCTGCGGATCGATCGCCTCGTTATAGGGCACCTCGATCTCGAGCAGATGTGGCGAATAACGCTTCGCCCAATAGCCGAACCCCTTGCCGTAAACGCCTGAGGCAAGGTTGAGCACGACATCGTCCGGCGTGATCAGCGAGGCCGCGGCGGCTTCCAGGCCAAGCACCGGCTCGCCATGCAGGATGACCGGCTTGTTCGACAGCCGCATCGCCTTTTGCGCCTTGTCGACCACACCTTCGTAGAAAAGCTGGAACGCCGGGTCGTAGTCGTAGAGCACCGTGCGCCCGAGGCCGCGCAGCACTTCGGCATAGGCGTTCACCGGCCCCGCGGTCAGGGTGATGACCGGATCGGCATGTTCGAGATAACGCATCGTCGTGGTCTCCGGATTGGCAGGGGTCAGCCGTAGAATTGCGTGCCGGTCCTGTAGGTCTTGAAGTTGTCCATGTCGTGCGAGTACATCAGCTCGGCGCCATAATCCTCGGCGAGTTTCTTCACCTTGCGCATCGAATTGACGCCCGCCACCGGGTCGATGTGAAAGGCCGCCTGGCACAGCGTTTCAAGGCTCTTCTGCGTATAGGCCGCATCGATCGTGAACATGATCGGCTTGCGCTTGGGGAACTCCACCAGCAGGCTGTAGTGGCCGATCGAATGGCCGGGCGTCGAGATCAGCCGGACGCCCCGGGCAAGCTCGACGTCGCCGTCGATGCCTTCAAAGGTCGAGTTCGCCCGTGTCGTTCCCGCAAGCAATTGCCCGGTCGCGCCACGCGCTTCGGCAGCCTCCGCCGAAAAACTCAGATCGGAATAGCCGAGATGTTCGAAAGGCTGGGGATTGCACGCCTGCGGCACCTCGGTCCGGTGGCAGATCTTCTTGGCATGCGGAAAATACTTGTTGCCGCCGCAATGATCGAAGTGGAAATGCGAGTTGACCACGACGTCGATGTCCTTCGGCTCAAGGCCGAGCAGCGCCAGGGCGCCGGGGATGGTCTGGTGCTTTTCCTGGATCGGCTTTTCGAATGGCAGCACCTTCATCACATGATCGTAGTCGTAGCCGGTGTCGATGAGGAACCGGCCCTCGGCATGTTCGATCAGGATCGAATAGACCGGGAAGCGCACTTCGCCGCCAGGGCCGCGATTCCAGAACACATGATAGCCGTCGAGAACGAGCGAGCCGCCGTCGAGCAGGTAGACCTTGGTATCCGACATTCTTGCCTCCTTTATTGGCGCGGGTCCCGTCCGCGCATGAATTGTCCTCAGCGCGCGCCGCGCTCGTATGGAATCCCGAGCGCCGCCGGCAGGCTCGCGCGCCGGCCGAACAGCACCAGCATGATCATCACCGCCAAGAACGGCAGCATCTGGATGATGTCGGTCGGTATGTTGATCCCGGCCACCTGCATGGCCGTCGTCAGCGACAGGCAGACACCGAACAGCAACGCACCGAACAGCACCCAGATCGGGCGACCGCGCGCCAGCATGGCCAGCACGATGCCGAGAAAGCCCGCGCCATTGGTGATGAACGGAATGAACAGCCCAGCCCCGACATTGGCGAGATAGGCGCCGCCGAGCCCAGCCAGCGCTCCGGTCGTCAACACGGCGATGGTGCGGGTCCGCACGACATCGATGCCGGCGACATCGAGCGCGGCCGGCTTGTCGCCTGCCGCCTGCAAATTGAGGCCGAGTTGCGTGCGCCGATAGAGGTAGCTCATGCCGAAAACCAGCGCGACCGCCAGATAGACTATCAGATGATGCTTGAAGAATGCAGGCCCGATGACCGGGATGTCCGAAAGCAGCGGGATGACGGTAGCATCCGCCGCGGGCAGGCGCGGGTAGCTGCGTGAGAACTGGAAATGGTGGAGCAGTGCCGTCAGGCCCTCGAGCCCCAAGGTCAGCGCGATGCCGATGACGATCTGGTTCAGCCCGATGCGCACGCAAAGCAGCGCCATGACAAGCGCCACCGCAGCACCCCCGGCGGCACCGGTGAGAAAGCCCAGCCACAGCGACCCGGAATAGAAAGCGCCGACAAAGCCGAGATAGGCGCCGGCCAGCATCATGCCTTCGATGCCGATATTGAGCACGCCCGCCTTCTCGGAGATCTGCTCGCCGAGCCCGGCAAGCAGCAGCGGGATCGCCGCGGTGACGGCGCCGAACAGGAGCGCGCTGAGAAAGACTTCGCTGAACAGCCCGGTCATGCCCTAGGCCCTCCGCGACTGGTTGTATCGGTGATCGAAATATTCGGCGAGCGCGAGCACGATCAGCACGATGGAAACCAGCACCAGCGTGAAATGATTGGGCACGCCAAGCCGGCGCGCCGCGCTCTCGCCGCCGATCGAAAGCACCGAAAGCAGGAACACGAAGCCGATTGCCGCAAAGCCGTTCATACGGGCGAGAAACACGGCGGGTATCACCGCAAGCCCGTAGGCGGGATTCCAGTCGGCGCGGACATTGCCCTGGACGCCGATGATGTCGACGGCCCCGGCAAGCCCGGCCAGCCCGGCCGAAATGGCAAAGACGGCGACGGTCAGGCCGGGGACGCCGAGCCCCGAGTGAACCGCCGCGCGTGGATTGGCGCCGACGATCCTCAGCTTCAGCCCGAACGCCGTGCGCGTCATCACCAGATGCACGATGACGATCGCCGCCAGCCCAAGCAGCAGGCCACTGGTGATGGTCGTTTCGAACAGGCGCGGCAACCGGTCTTCCACCGGAAGCGTGCGCGTCTGCGGCACAGTCGTGCTTGGGTCGCGAAACGCCAGCTTGACCAGCACATTGGCGAGCGAGGTGCCGAGGAACGTCATCATCAGCGTGGTGATGATCTCGTTGACGCCCTGATAGGCACGCAGCAGGGCCGGCACCAGCGACCAGATCATAGCCACCACCATGGCGATGAGGAACGAGCAGACCAGCGCCAGCCAGGCTGGCATAATCTGAACGAACACGGGAGCGCTGGCAGCCGCCGTCACCGCGCCAAGCAGGAACTGGCCGTCACCGCCGAGATTCCACATGCCCGCGCGAAAGGCGACGATCAGGCCGGCGGCAAGAAACAGCAACGGCGCCATGCGCGTCAGCGTCTGCTGGATGCCGAGCGGCGAGAACAGTCCTTTCTCCAGCACGAAGCCGTAGTAGGCGAGCGGGTCGACGCCGACCGCAAGCAGGATACAGCCGGCTATGACGAGAGCGATGAGGATCGGACCGAGCGTCATCAGCAACCGATGCGCGATGTCGCGGCGCGTCGTTGCCCCGCTCGTGGCATCGAGTGCGGTAGCACTGACCGTAGGTGCGGTGTCGATGCTCATGCGGCAAGTCCGATCATCAGGCGACCGACCTTGGTGCGGGCGTCGTCTACGTTCTCGACGG
>NZ_RZOM01000605.1:0-3780 GCF_003999175.1 Mesorhizobium sp. M7A.F.Ca.ET.027.03.2.1
GCTCGGCGACAATGGCGCCGGCAAGTCGACGCTGATCAAGATCCTCTCCGGCGTGGTCAAGCCGACCAGCGGCGAAATCCTCGTGCGCGGCAAGCCGGTGACCGGATGGAGCGCCGCGCGTTCGCGCGAGGCCGGCATCGAGACGGTGTTCCAGGATCGGGCGCTGGCCGTGCAGCAGACCATCGTTCGCAACATCTTCATGGGCCGAGAGCTGACCGGCTTCATGGGCTTTCTCAGGGTCAACAAGGAGATCGAGGAGGCAAGCCGGCTGATGCGCGAGATCGGCTTCACCTCGAAAGTGTTCACGCCGCAGTCGATCGTCGGCCAGCTTTCGGGCGGCGAACGCCAGGGCGTGGCGATCGCCCGCGCCATCTACAAGCAGGCCGAGCTGATCGTCCTCGACGAGCCGACGACTGCGCTGTCGCTGACCGAAACCGCCAAGGTGTTCCATTTCGTGCGCCAGGTGCGGGCGAGCGGCCGCTCGATCCTGTTCATCGGCCACAACATCCATCATGTCTTCGACATCGCCGATCGCTTCGTCGTGCTGGATCGCGGCAAGGTCGCACTGACGACCGACCGCAGCGAGGTCAAGTCGGCCGAAGATCTCATCAACTTCATGGAAGAGGTCGCGCATCCCGGCGGATTGGCCGGACTGCACGATGCCGGCGACGCGGAGCAGAGAGCACGATGAGCAAGACCATGGAGCCCGACCTGCACGAGCCGTCCGCCGGCATTGCCCGCCCCAGTGCCCAGAAAGAGTGGAAACACCCTTCCGATCACTGGATGCGCGGCTTCATCCTCGACAACCGTGCCGCGCTCGGCACGCTCGCCGTGTTCATCGTCATGATGACGGTGTTCATGATCGCCAACCCGACCGTCTTCACCACCTGGTATCTCTACCGCTCGGTGCTGACCACGCTCCCCGTTGCGCTGTTCGTGGTGGTGCCGCTGGTCTTCGTCGTCACCTGCGGTGAGATCGACCTGTCGTTTCCGGCAACGATGGGCTTTGCCTCATGGGTCTTCGCGCTGGTCGTGCAGGCCGGCTACGATCCGTTCCTCGGCATCGCCGCCGCACTCGTCACCGGCATGCTGCTCGGCTTCCTGGTAGGCTCGCTGGTCGTCTATGGCGGGCTGTCGTCGCTGATCGCCACGCTCGGCATGAATTTTCTGCTGCGCGGCCTGATCCAGATCATCAACGAAGGCAAGTCGATGGCGCTGACCAGCCTCAGCGACAGCTGGGCCTACACGATCTTCTCCAGCCAGCTCCTGGGCATTCCGGTGCAGATCTTCTGGGCCATCGGCTTCGTCGTGCTGTCGGCGATGCTCTACAACCGCCACCGCTTCGGCGCGCAGGTGAGGGTGGTCGGTGACAATCCCGACAGCGCCCAGCAGATGGGCATCGACGTCAAGCGCGTGCGGGTGAAAGTGTTTGTCTTCGTCGGCATCGGGGCCGCGATCGCCGGCACCTTCTCGGTGATGATCAACTTCACCTGGTGGCCGACCGCCGGTGATGGCTATCTGCTGCCGGTGCTGGCCTCGGTATTCGTCGGCGGCACGCCGACCTGGGGCGGCATCGGCACCGTCGTCGGCGGCGCCATCGGCGCGGTCACCGTGTCCTTCATCCAGACCGGCGTCGTGGCGGCGGGGTTGAGCGGCTTCTATGTGCAGTTCTTCAACGGCCTGATCATCATCTTGTCGCTGCTCGGGCACAAGTGGAACCAGGCAAGGTATCGGTGAGGGATGTTGGCGCACCGCATGCCTTGACGGTTGGCGCGGACGCCCGTCGTGTCGTCATCCACGGGCGAAGCAAGGAGCTTAGCGACGCAGCGCAGACCCGAGGATCCATGCCGGGACTCAACCACGTCACAACGGTGCAGAATTCTGCTCCGCTGCACTTCACCGCCAAGGTCGCGGCATGGATCCTCGGGTCTTCGCGACGTCGCTTCGCTCCTGCTCCGCCCGTGGATGACGAAGGTGGGAGCTGTCCGCGGGAAAACGCCATCTTCACACCGCCGCGACAAACCCGTCCAGCACGCGTTTCTGGCCGGCCTTGTCGAAGTCGATGGTCAGCTTGTTGCCCTCGATGGCGGAAATGTTGCCGTTGCCGAATTTCTGGTGGAAGACGCGGTCGCCGACGCTGAAGGGGGACGGCTTGTCGGCGACGGATTTGGCGACCAGTTCGCCGTCGATGGTGCGGCCCTTGACCGAAGTGCGGCCGGCGCCGTAGCCGCTGTCCGTCTCGCCATAGCCGATGCGCTCGACCTGATGGCCGGAGCGCGAGCCCCAATTGCGGTCGGTGGCCTCGGTGCGGTTGGCCTGCGCGCGCTGCCAGCCCGGTGTCGCATAGGTGTTGGAGAAGGCGCCGGATTTTTCGCTGTCGGCGCCGACATTGTCGAAGCGCGAGGCGCCATAGGGGTTCTGCCGTCCTGCACCCTGGCCGCCGCGGCCGGAGGCAAAGGAACCGCCGCCATAGGAATTGCCGTAGCCGCCATAGGAGTTGCCGCTTTCGGCGACCTCGACATGGGCTTCCGGCAGTTCGTCGAGGAAGCGCGACGGGATGGTCGATTGCCACAGGCCATGGATGCGGCGGTTGGAGACGAACCACAGATGCAGGTTCTTCTTGGCGCGGGTCAGGCCGACATAGGCAAGGCGGCGCTCTTCCTCCAGCCCGGAGCGGCCGCCTTCATCGAGCGCGCGCTGGTGCGGGAACAGGCCTTCCTCCCAGCCGGGCAGGAAGACGGTCTCGAATTCGAGGCCTTTGGCCGAATGCAGCGTCATGATGCTGACGGCGTCGAGTCCGGCGTTCTGCTCGGCGTCCATGACCAGTGCGACATGCTCGAGGAAGGAGCGCAGCGACTCATACTCCTCCATCGAGCGGATCAGTTCTTTCAGGTTCTCCAGCCGGCCGGGCGCTTCGACCGAGCGGTCGTTTTTCCACATGTCGGTGTAGCCGCTCTCTTCGAGAATGGTCTCGGCGAGTTCGGTGTGCGGCGTGGTTTCCAGCGCCTTCTGCCAGCGTTCGAAATTGGCCGCCACTTCACGAAGTGCGGCGCGCGGCTTCGGCTTCAACTCGTCGCTTTCGGCGAGCTTGGCGGCGGCCTCCAGCATCGGGATGCGCAGCGCACGCGCCGTGTCGTGGATCTGGCGGATGGTGGCTTCCCCCAAGCCGCGCTTGGGCACATTGACGATGCGCTCGAAGGCGAGGTCGTCGGCGCCTTGCGCGACGACGCGGAAGAAGGCCAGCGCATCGCGGATCTCCATGCGCTCGTAGAAGCGCGGACCGCCGATGACGCGGTAGTTGAGGCCGAGCGTGACGAAACGGTCCTCGAACTCCCGCATCTGGAACGAGGCGCGGACCAGGATCGCCATGTCGTTGAGATTGTGCTTTTGCCGCTGGTAGGTCTCGATGGTCTCGCCGACGGCGCGCGCTTCTTCCTCGGAATCCCAGGCGGCGTGGACATGCACCTTGCCGTCTTCGGGATCGTTGCGGTCCGTGAACAGCGTCTTGCCGAAGCGGCCCTCATTGTGGGCGATGAGGGGGGAGGCAGCGCCAAGGATGTGCGCGGTCGAGCGGTAGTTGCGCTCCAGCCGGATGATGGTGGCGCCGGGAAAATCCTTGTCGAAGCGCAGGATGTTGTCGATCTCGGCACCGCGCCAGCCATAGATCGACTGATCGTCGTCGCCGACGCAGCAGATGTTTACGGTGGCGCGGGTGTCAGTCGAAGAGCGCCCGATCTCCCCCCTAGAGGGGGAGATGTCGCCGGAGGCGACAGAGGGGGG
>NZ_RZOM01000606.1:0-3772 GCF_003999175.1 Mesorhizobium sp. M7A.F.Ca.ET.027.03.2.1
ACAAAGAGATCGTCAGCGCGAATCGCCTTGATATGCCGCGCCGATCAATTTCCATTTAGTAACCTTAAGATAGCAGAAAAAAGTCTTTGCGCGTTACCTACCAAAGTCAGATGCAACCGCTTTAGTTCCGCGAATGTCGAATGGCATAAGCGGGAGACGTCACTTCGACATTTCCGTGAAGGCGCAACCCATCTGCGGGTGGCGCATGGCTTTCTGTAAATTAGCTAAAGCTAATTTAAGTGAAAGGTGATATTTTGGAAGCAGCCGGGGCTCCCCCAATACACCCCGCTCCGGTCAGGCCCGGTGGCGGTCCACCCAAAGGAAGGCTACCGGGCCGATCCCTGCAACCAACCGGTGATCCGCTCGTTGATCCCATGCCGGGTTGATCCCCCGGCACTCCAGGACCTGCCCGCTGCCGAGGGGCGGCGGGCCTTTTTTGCCGATTGGATTCAAGCCCGCAGCGATAGCGAAGGCTCCGGCGGATGCCGGAGCCTTCGCGTTTGGTGATCCCGTCAGAAGTGGATCCAGAAGGATCTGCGGAAACATCTGCGGCGCCAAGAACCATTGCGCCAATAGCGACGGCAAACCCGCCTCCACCCGCGTCGGCGACGGCGGCGGTGCCATCTGCGGTGCCGCACGAACTCGACGCCGTCCTGGACATCGGGACCATCCGGGCCGAGAATGTCGTCGGATGGTTTGTCGAGCTCATCGAGAATGCCGGGCCCCGTATCAGGGATGCCGGCCAGGGCGGTGGCAGGACGCGCGATTGCGACGACGGTCGCAGCCCCTGCAAGCCCAAGCATTCCAGTCAGAAACAATCGCCGATCCATGCCAACCTCCATCGTTGATCATTGCGACAAGGGAAGACATAGAGCGGCAGATTGACGCGCCCAGGTGCCGAAGAAAATTGGGTCAATCCCCCTGCCGTGCCGGCGGCGGATCTTTTTAGCGGTCTCCGACAATCCACACGGCCAAATGCGCCTGTTCCCAGGGATCATTCCTCCGACAAGCCGGTCGCCGTTGCGTCCGTTTCAATGCTCACCGGCACGCCCTGGCGCAGGGAGTTGCTGACCGTGGAAATCGCCGCGGCCCTCGTGATGATCTCCGCCGGGTCGGAGCCGTCCAGCGTCGTGCATGAAACCTTCATGATTGACGAGGTCGCGAGCAAAGGCTTGCCTTCGAGGTTCAGCGTCACGGTCACGGCGATCTTGTCGAGCGTTACGCCCATTTCCTCGGCGACGTAGCGAAGGTCGTTGCAGAAGCAGCCGCCGATCGCCAGGGCGAGGAGCTGGCCGCCATTGAAGCCCAGGCCCATGCCGCCGGCCTTGCCTTCGGGCCGGTCGACGATGATCGTGTGGCCGCCGGCCCAGCCCATGGCGGCTTGCGTGTCCTCCACATTGCGCAGTTCGACGGTCATCGAGACCATTGCGGATGTCCTCCCGGCAGGAGTCGACCAGGCGTCGGGCCTCGTCGACGTAGAGTCATTATGCAGGCGCAGAGGCGGCCTTGTCGCTGGGCAACGCCGCCCCCGCCATGTCATCAAGGATCGGACAATCCGGCCTTTCGTCGCCGTGGCAGGCATGGATCAGTTTCTGCAGCGTCGAGCGCATCGACTGCAACTCGCGCACTTTCTCCTCGATCGCCGTGACATGGGCGGCGGCGATTTCGCGCACGTTCTGGCTGGCGCGGCTGCGATCCTGGTAAAGCGCCATCAACTGGCGGCAATCGTCGATGGAAAAGCCGAGATTGCGCGCGCGGCGCAGGAAGGCCAGCCGATGGATGTCGTCTCCGGAATAATCGCGGTAGCCGTTGGCGGCGCGCGCCGGGGCGATCAGGCCGATCTCTTCATAGTAGCGGATAGTCTTGGCCGGCAGGCCGGAGCGGTGGGCGGCGTCACCGACATTCATGACGGTTCTCCTCGATTTCCAGGAGCCCATGGAGCAGGCCCCTTGAATTTGCTTCACAATCCTGTGAGTCCTGTTGCCAAAATGCCATAGTGATACGCTTACCGGTACGTCAAGGCAGGCATATAGGCATCGCGCGCTTGGCAAGCAAAGCAAATGCCAGCATGAATGATGATGAGAGAGCGGCCGACTCGTGCCGCCGAAGTTGGGCGGGGCACCGGATCACCTGATGCGCATGAAGTCGTTTGCAATCATCGCCGCACTGGCGCTCTCCACTGCTATCGCCGGTTGCAGCACCATCGGCTCGCAGATATTCTCCAACAACTACGGCGCGGTCACCGACGCAGGTTATCAGCTGCCGCGCATCCCGATCGAGAAAGTGCCGATGAAGTACCATCGGCAGGAAGTGAACTACGACAGCCCGGAAAAGCCGGGCACGATCATCGTCGATACGCAGAACAAGTTCCTCTACTTCATCGAGGGCGACGGAAGGGCCATTCGCTACGGCATCGGCGTCGGCCGCGAGGGCTTCGAGTGGCATGGCACCGCCCACATTGCGCTCAAGCGCGAATGGCCGACCTGGACGCCGCCGAGGCAGATGATCCAGCGCCAGCCGGAATTGGAAAAGTTTGCCGGCGGCATGGAGCCGGGCCTGAAGAACCCGCTCGGCGCGCGCGCCATGTACCTGTTCAACAAGGGCGGTGATTCAGGCTATCGCCTGCATGGCAGCCCGGAGTGGAATTCGATCGGCAAGGCGATGTCGTCTGGCTGCATCCGCCTGATGAATCAGGACATTATCGACCTCTATGACCGCGCCTCGGTCGGCGCCAAGGTCATCGTTCTCTAGAGGCAGTTTTCGTACGCGGACCGTCTAGGCAACAACGGACGTCCCAAGCAGAAAACCGGGCAATTCGGCCCGGTTTTTTGTTGTTTGCGCGATGCGACGCCTGCTCGGTGGTCAGGACACCGCCGAGAACGAGGTGGGAGCCAAAATTTGGTTGGTGATTGTCTCGGTGATCTGGCCGTCACGCTCGGAATCTTCCCGCGCCTGTGTCCAGGCCGGGTCCTTCACGAACGCCGTCCAGCGCTCTTCGCGTTCGGCCAGCGATTCCCATGCCAGCATGTAGGTCAGGTCGTTGTTCGAAGCACCGATCAGCGTGGTAAAGAAACCCGCTTGGCGGATACCGTGCTTTTCCCACAATTTGAGGGTGATCTTGTCGAAACGATCAAGAAGCGCCGGCAAGCGCCCCGGCAAAGCCCGGTAAACCCGAAGTTCGTAGATCATTTTGGAGTTCCTTCTGGCCGAGGCGCCGGAAGCGAAGAAATCGGACCAGATGGTCAGCAGGGTAGAATTTTAAAAGGGGGCGTCAGGAGACCTGCTCGACCTGTTGCACTTCCGGCACGAAATGGCGCAGCAGATTCTGAATGCCGTGCTTCAGCGTCGCCGTCGAGGATGGGCAGCCGGCGCAGGCGCCCTTCATGTGCAGGAACACCGTGCCATTCTCGAAGCCGCGGAAGGTGATGTCGCCGCCATCCTGGGCGACCGCCGGGCGCACCCGCGTGTCGAGCAGTTCCTTGATGGTGATGACCAACTCCTCGTCGGCCTTGTCGTAGAACTCACCGGTCTGGCTGGTCTCGGCGGCCGGGCCGGCCTTGGCCATGACGGGCGCGCCGGACATGAAATGCTCCATGATGGCGCCGAGGATCGCCGGCTTCAAATGCTGCCAGTCGGGGCCATCCTTGGTCACGGTGATGAAGTCATAGCCGAAGAAAACGCCGGTGACGCCAGGAATTTCGAACAGCCGGCCGGCCAGCGGCGAGGCGACGGCGGCGCTGTCGGCATCGCGGAAATCGGCGGTGCCTTCCAG
>NZ_RZOM01000607.1:0-3763 GCF_003999175.1 Mesorhizobium sp. M7A.F.Ca.ET.027.03.2.1
GATCAGCCACACGTCGATGCGTTTGCCGTTGGCGTTGACGCGGAATTTCCCGCTGCTGCAATAGGCCTTCACAGTGCCGCAACGATTGCAGCTGATGAGCGGCCGAGGTGGGGTTTGGGGTGCGATCGTCCAATGGATACGCTGAAGTCCAGACATGCCGATAAGCCCTTCCCGTCGGGAAGTTCATCAGGCCGGCGATGTCGAGATGCCCATGCGGGCGCGGCGTGGCGGTCGCTTGCTATGATCGGAAATCGGATGTTACGGGCGGCAGCGCGCAACAACGGTTCAGCAGTGCCAAACCGGTCTCGAACCGCCGCCCAGAAGAACACATGAAAATGAAAACAGACACCGCGAATGCGGTGTCATGCAGTGTGTCGGGGGAGTTGACGAGACCGGCGGTTACGTAGGCAAAGTGACGCTCAAAATTGTTTCGCGGCGGCCTTTCTAGCCGCGAGATGCTGGACCGACAAGGGTCTTTTGTCGGTGCTACCGCAGCCGAGCCACTTGCGCTAATATCCGAAATCGAAGGTTTTCAACCAGAGACCCCGGTTATGCACCCCACCTCGCTCCTGATCTTCGCTGCCGCTTTGTTCGTTGCCGCCGGTTCGCCCGGTCCATCGATCGCGGCGCTTGTCGCGCGCGTCATCTCGAAAGGGTTTCGCGACGTGTTTCCGTTCCTGCTCGCCATGTGGATCGGCGAGGGCATCTGGCTGTCGCTGGCGGTGTTCGGCCTGGCTGTCGTGGCGCAGACCTTCCATTTCGCCTTCGTCGTGGTGAAATGGGTCGGCGTCGCCTATCTCGCTTACCTCGCCTGGAAAATGTGGACCGCGCCTGTCGATGCAGAAGAGGGCGAGATGCCGCGCGAGGATTCTCCGGCAAAGCTGTTCTTCGCCGGCATGGCGGTGACGCTTGGCAATCCCAAGATCATGATGTTCTACCTGGCGCTGCTGCCGACCATCATCGACCTCGCTTCGGTCAGCATCGTCGGCTGGGTCGAGCTGACGGCGACCATGGCCGTGGTGCTGGTCGCCATCGATCTCGCCTGGGTGCTCGCCGCATCACAGGCGCGCAAGCTTTTGAAGAGCAAGCGCGCCATGAAGATCGCCAACCGCGTCAGCGCGACGACCATGGCCGGCGCGGCGGCGGCGATCGCTGCTCGCTGATCTTCCCCTCGCCCCGTTTACGGGGAGAGGGTGGCCCGAAGGGTCGGGTGAGGGGCAGCGCAAAGTTGGCCCTCGATTCACGGATGTTGGTGCCGCCCCTCGCCTGCCTGCCGGCATCTTCTCCCCGTAAAAAGGGGAGAAGAAAGCAAATTCACCGTGCCATGGCGTGGTATTCGTCGTTCGGGCGTATGTCGATTGCCGCGGCCATGCGGTTCGACATGTTGAAGAAGGCAGCGGTCGAGGCGATGTCCCAGATGTCGCGATCGGTGAAGCCGGCCTGACGCAGCGCGGCCCGGTCTGCCTCGACGATCTTGGCCGGCTCTTGCGTCAGCTTGACGGCGAATTCGAGCATTGCCACCTGCCTGGGCGAAAGATCGGCGGCGCGAAAATTCATCACCATCATTTCGCCGAGCGGCGGGTCGCCGGAGAGCTGGCGCACCGCCGCGCCGTGCGCGGTCAGGCAATAGTAGCAATGATTGATCGAGGAGACGGCGACCGCGATCATCTCGCGTTCCAGCTTCGACAGGCCGGACTCACCCAGCATCAAATCGTTGTACATGTCGGTGAAGGCGCGCAGCTTTCTGTCGTCGAAGGCATAGGCCCTGAGCACGTTCGGGACGAGGCCGAGCTTCTCCTCGCATTTGGCGAAATAGGTTTTTGTCGCCTCGCTCAGCTCTCCCTGGCCAAGATCAAGCGCGCTGATTTTGCCGGTCATGGGTCATTTCTCCTCGTTGCGCGGCATCTTGTCGCCAAATTCCGATAATTCTTGGCAAGCCGTCAAACCTTTGTCGCCAAACAGCGGTCATCTGCTACCATAATCGTAAAAGCATTCGACGGGAGGGACGTGCGTCATGGCCAGCGTGAAATCCGCGAGCAAGCCGAAGAAAAAAGCCACGGCAGCGATTAAAGCGGAGGAAAGGCCGGCCAGGCTTGCAGACTATCTGCTCGCCCGCGCGCCAGCTGAAGACATTGCTCCCTACGATGTGGCCGACCTGGAGCGGGCTGCCGATCTCGCCGGCCAGGCAGTCGCCACTCACAGGAAAGGCGAGTGCGTCGTCGCCGTCGATGCCGATTCGGGCGTTGTGCGAAACGGCCGCCCGATGACGGTTGTCACAGTCGTCAACGACAACATGCCGTTCCTGTTCGATTCCATCCTCGGCGAGATCACCGAGACATCGGGCGAACCGACCCTGGTCACCCATCCGGTTATCGTGGTGCGCCACGGCAAGGGCGGCGTGGAAGAAATCCTCGGCGACGGCAATTTCGCCAAGGACGATGGCAGCCACGACCGGCTGAGCGTCATCCATGTCCACATCCCGCGGCTGACATCCGAGCAGGCGAGCGGATTGAGCGAGCGGCTGCGCAAGATCCTTGGCCAGGTTCATGCCGCCGTTCACGACTGGAGGCCGATGCTGGCCCGCCTCGATCAGGCGATCTCGGAATTCCGCTATACGGCCGTGCCGCTCGACAAGAAGAGCGTTGCCGAGGCCCTTGCCTTCCTGGAGTGGCTGCGCGACGACAATTTCACCTTCCTTGGCATGCGCGAGTTCAAATACACCGGCGGCGAGGAAAGCGGCACGCTGGAGCGCGCTGAAAAGCCCGGCCTCGGCATCCTGTCCGACCCCGACGTGCTGGTGCTCAGGCGCGGCACCGAAGCGGTAACGACGACGCCGGAAATCCGCGCCTTCCTGCACGGGCCGGAGCCGCTGATCGTCACCAAGGCCAATGCCAAGTCTTCCGTGCACCGCCGCATCTATCTCGACTATATCGGCGTCAAGACCTACACCGCCAAGGGCACGCTCGCGGGCGAATTGCGCATCGTCGGCCTGTTCACCTCGACCGCCTACACGCGCTCGGTGATGAAGATCCCGTATCTCAGGTCCAAGGCCGAAACCATCATCGCCAAGTCCGGCTTCGACCGGCACGATCACTCCGGCAAGGCGCTGATCAACGTGCTGGAAAGCTATCCGCGCGACGAATTGTGCCAGGTGCCGGTGCCGAGCCTGAGGAAGCACGCCGCTGCCATTCTGGGCCTGGTCGAGCGGCCACGCGTGCGGGCGCTGGTGCGCGCCGACCAGTTCGACCGGTTCGTCTCGATCCTCGTCTTCGTGCCGCGCGACCGTTACGACAGCGTCGTGCGCGAGAAGATCGGCTCGTATCTGAAGACCGTATTCGAAGGCCGGCTGTCGGCCTACTACCCGGCCTTTCCCGAGGGCGGGCTGGCGCGCGTGCACTTCATCATCGGCCGCTCCGGCGGCAAGACGCCGAAGGTCGAGCAAGCGACGATAGAGGCGGCGATCCGCGACATCGTGCGTACCTGGGAGGACGCCCTTTCCGATGCGGCCGAGGCCAGTGGCGGCGACCAGGCTTTGAAGGCGATTGCCGCGCGGCTGCCGGAAAGCTACCGCGATTCGTTCAGCGCGGCGGTGGCGCTGGCCGATGCCAGGCGCATTGCCAAGATCAGCGCCGGCAATCCGATCGCCATCGATTATTATCGTCATGCCGAGCAGAAACCGCATCAGGCGGCGCTGAAAATCTATCACCATGGCAGCCCGGTGGCGCTGTCGCGGCGGGTGCCGGTGCTGGAAAACATTGGCTTC
>NZ_RZOM01000608.1:0-3758 GCF_003999175.1 Mesorhizobium sp. M7A.F.Ca.ET.027.03.2.1
CCTATGAGGTTCCGATCTGGGCCAAGCAGAGCTGGCTGCTGCCGCTCGACAAGCTTGGCGACGACTACGACGCCAAGGACATCATCCCGGCTATCGCCGGCGGCCTTTCGGTCGACGGCAAGCTCTATGCCGCGCCCTTCTACGGCGAAAGCTCCTTCGTCATGTACCGCAAGGACCTGATGGAGAAGGCCGGACTGCAGATGCCCGACGCGCCCACCTGGGACTTCATCAGGCAGGCCGCCGACAAGATGACCGATCGCGCCAATGGCGTGAACGGCGTGTGCCTGCGCGGCAAGGCCGGCTGGGGCGAGAACATGGCCTTCCTGACGGCCATGTCCAACTCCTTCGGCGCCCGCTGGTTCGACGAGAACTGGAAGCCGCAGTTCGATCAGCCGGAATGGAAGAACACGCTGCAGTTCTATGTCGACCTGATGAAGGCCGACGGCCCCGAGGGGGCGTCCTCCAACGGCTTCAACGAAAACCTTGCACTGTTCCAGCAGGGCAAATGCGGCATGTGGATCGACGCCACGGTCGCTGCGTCTTTCGTCTCCGATCCCAAGGCATCGCAGGTCGCAGACAAGGTTGGATATGCGCTGGCGCCCGACAATGGCCTGGGCAAGCGCGGCAATTGGCTGTGGGCATGGTCGCTGGCGATCCCCGCCGGCACGCAGAAAGCCGATGCCGCCCAGAAGTTCGTCTCCTGGGCGACCAGCAAGCACTATGCCGAACTGGTCGCTTCGAAAGAGGGCTGGGCCAACGTTCCTCCGGGCACGCGCTCCTCGCTCTATGCCAATGCCGAGTATCAGAAGGCGGCTCCGTTCGCCAAGATGACGCTGGACTCCATCAACGCCGCCGACCCGACGCATCCGACCGTTAAGCCGGTGCCCTATGTCGGCGTGCAGTTCGTCGCCATCCCTGAGTTCCAGGGTCTTGGCACCACGGTCGGCCAGCTCTTCTCGGCGGCTCTTGCCGGCCAGTCGAGCGTCGACGATGCCCTGAAGCAGGCCCAGGACGCTGCCACCGCGGCAATGACCGAAGGCGGATACATCAAGTAAGGCTCCTCCCGGTGCCGACTGCCGGTCGCCTCCTGACCGGCAACGGCCGCCCGAGTTCCCAGTTCGGGCGGCCGCCTTTAACGCCTTTTGAAAATTCCGTCTGACCAGTGAAGGGTGACCGTCATGGCTACTCAGCAGACCCGTTCGCTTGCCCGTTTCATGATGGCGCCATCCGTGGTGCTGCTGTTCGTCTGGATGATTGTGCCGCTGGTCATCACCATCTGGTTCTCCTTCCAGCAGTACAACCCGCTCAATCCGATCCGCGACGGCTTCGTCGGCTTCTCGAATTACGCGCTGTTCTATTCCAACCCGGCCTTCCTGCAGTCGATCCTCAACACGCTCACCCTGGTGGTCAGCGTGCTCCTGATCACGGTGATCGGCGGCATCCTTCTGGCGCTGCTGATCGATCAGCCGATGTGGGGCCAGGGCATCGTGCGCATCCTGGTCATTTCGCCGTTCTTCGTCATGCCGCCGGTGGCCGCATTGGTGTGGAAGAACATGATCATGCACCCGCAATATGGGGTGTTCGCCGACATAGCCCGCTTCTTCGGAGCCCAGCCGATCGACTGGTTCGGGCAGCATCCGATGCTGGCGATCATCATCATCGTCGCCTGGCAATGGCTGCCTTTCGCCACGCTCATTCTCTTGACCGCGCTGCAGTCGCTCGATGGCGAGCAGAAGGAAGCCGCCGAGATGGACGGCGCCGGCTTCGTCAGCCGCTTCATCTACCTGACGCTGCCGCACATGTCGCGCGCCATCACCGTCGTCATCCTGATCCAGACGATCTTCCTTCTCTCCGTCTATGCCGAGATCCTCGTCACCACGAATGGCGGCCCGGGATACGCCTCCACCAACCTGCCCTTCCTCGTCTACCAGAAGGCGTTGCTGGAGTTCAAAATCGGCCAGGCATCCGCCGGCGGTGTGATCGCCGTCATTCTCGCCAACATCGTTGCCTTCTTCGCCATGCGCGCCGTCGGCAAGAACCTGGACAAGTAAGGGAGGATACGATGGCACGCTCAGTCACCACCCAGCACAAGACGATTGCGACAGTTGCCGCCTGGATCGTCGCCCTGCTGATCTTCTTCCCGATCCTCTACACGATCATCACCTCGTTCAAGTCGGAGCAGGAAGCCATCCAGGGCTTCAGCATCATCCCGTCGGGAACGTTCGAGAGCTATGCCGAGGTTCAGGCGCAGAGCGGCTACTTCAAATTCTTCTTCAACTCGGTGCTGCTCTCGGTCGGCTCGACCATCCTGGCCCTGCTCGTCGCCATACCGGCGGCATGGTCGATGGCCTTCTCGCCGACCAAGCGGACCAAGGACATCTTGATGTGGATGCTGTCCACCAAGATGATGCCCGCGGTCGCGGTGCTGTTCCCGATCTACCTGATCTTCCGCGACACAGGACTGCTCGACAGCCGCATCGGCCTGATGATCATGCTGATGCTGATCAACCTGCCGATCGTGGTGTGGATGCTCTACACCTATTTCCGCGAAATCCCGGGCGAGATCCTGGAAGCGGCGCGCATGGACGGCGCATCGCTGTGGAACGAGATCATCTATGTGCTGACGCCGATGGCGGTGCCGGGCATCGCCTCGACGATGCTGCTCAACATCATCCTGGCCTGGAACGAGGCGTTCTGGACGATCCGGCTGACGACGACGGAAGCAGCACCGCTGACCGCCTTCATCAGCTCGTTCTCCAGCCCGCAAGGCCTGTTCTGGGCCAAGCTCTCGGCCGCCTCGACACTGGCCATCGCGCCGATCCTGATCATGGGCTGGTTCAGCCAGAAGCAGCTGGTGCGCGGCCTGACATTTGGTGCGGTCAAATAATTGGTGGCGCGGTGAAGTAACGGAATTGCCCGAAGCAATCGGCAGAAATAACCCCTCGGGGAGGAAATTATGGGAAATATCACGCTCAAGAACGTCTCCAAATCCTTCGGAGCGACGTCCATCATCCCCGGTCTCGACCTGGTGATCGAGAATGGCGAGTTCGTCGTCTTCGTCGGCCCGTCGGGTTGCGGCAAGTCAACGCTGCTGCGGCTGATCGCCGGGCTGGAGGACACCAGCGGCGGCTCCATCAACATCGACGGCCGCGACGTCACCGGCGAGGCACCGGCCAAGCGCAAGCTCGCCATGGTGTTCCAGTCCTACGCGCTCTATCCGCACATGACGGTGGCCAAGAACATCGGCTTCCCGCTGAAGATGGCCGGCGAGGATAAGGCGACGATCGACAAGAAGGTGGGAGACGCCGCGCGCGTGCTCAACCTGACCAACTATCTCGAACGCCGGCCCGGCCAGCTTTCCGGCGGCCAGCGCCAGCGCGTCGCCATCGGCCGCGCCATCGTGCGTCAGCCGACCGCCTTCCTGTTCGACGAACCGCTGTCCAATCTCGATGCGGCACTGCGCGGCACCATGCGGCTGGAGATCAGCGAGCTGCACCATCAGCTCAAGACGACCATGATCTACGTTACCCATGATCAGGTCGAAGCCATGACCATGGCCGACAAGATCGTCGTCCTGAACGCCGGCAACATCGAGCAGGTCGGCTCGCCGATGGAGCTCTACAAGACGCCGAAGAACCTGTTCGTCGCCGGCTTCATCGGCTCGCCGAAGATGAACCTGATCGAAGGCGCGCCGGCTGCCAAAAACGGCGCCAAGACCATCGGCATCCGTCCCGAACACCTGGAGATCTCGACCACGG
>NZ_RZOM01000609.1:0-3756 GCF_003999175.1 Mesorhizobium sp. M7A.F.Ca.ET.027.03.2.1
CATAGGTGCCGATGGTCATCACGTCGTACTGGCCGCCCTTGGTGGCGATGTCGGTGGTGACGCGCTCACGCAGCACGTTTTCCTCGAGCGTAACCCAGTTGAGCTGGATGTCCGGGTTCGCCTTGGTGAAGTCGTCGGTCAGCTTTTGCATGCGGACCATATCGCCATTGTTGACGGTGGCGATGGTGATGGATTCGGCATGTGCGGCGAACGCAAGCGTGCTGGCCGACAACAAGCCCAGGGTGAGCGTGCGAAGTTTCATCAAATTCCTCCCTTGAACCAAGATGAGCATTTGCCTTGGCTTTGGGCAATTACTCACTTGGCATGAATTATGTCAAGTCGGATTCGATGCTGCAGCGCAGCACCCGGGCGACACCGCAGGCCGGGACGAGCGGAAATTGCCAGGACGAGGAGCGTCCCGGCCGGATACAGTGCGGTAACAGCGGATAGATCTGCGAGAACCAGGTGCAGCCCGAAAGCTTGCCGATCAGCAGGCGATCTCGGCCAGCAGCCAGTCACGGAAGGCACGGATCTTCGGCACGTTGCGGCGCGCTTCGGGGTAGACCAGCCAATAGGCATGGCCGTCGTCGCCAACCAGATCGAAAGGCTGGATCAGGCGCCCGTCGGCAAGTTCCGCCTTGAACAGCGCCCTGGTCAGGACCGCGACGCCATGACCGGCGATCGTCGCATTGGCCTCATAGGCCTGCGCGCCCATGCTGCTGCCGGGCCGCTTGGCAAGATCGTGCGAATGCACGCCGGCAGCCTCGAACCATTGCGTCCACCAGATGTCGCCGGGATCGAGGATCGGCAGCCGCAACAGGTCCGCCGGTTCCCTGACGCCGCCGATGCTTGCCGCGAGCTTCGGGCTCAGCATCGGGGTGAAGTCGGCATCGAGCAGCTTGTAGGCTTCCAGCCCCGGCCATTTGCCGCCGCCCGACCGGATGGCGAGGTCGACATCCTCGCGGGCGAAATCCGTCAGCCGGCTCGACGTTTCGAGCCGCACGGCAAGGGAGGGATGAGCGATCTGGAAAGAGCCCAGATGGTGCGCCAGCCAGTTCGAGGCAAAGGTCAGCACCGTCGTGACGCACAGCAATCCATCGGCGCCGCCACGCGCCGCCGCATAGGCCTGGCCGAGAATGGCAAAGGCCTCGCTGACCGCCGGCGCGAGGCGCTGTCCGGCCTCGGTGAGTGCGATCTGGCGCGGCCGGCGCAGGAACAGCGGTGCGCCGACCCGTTCCTCCAGCACCTTGATCTGATAGCTGACCGCTGCCTGCGTCATGGCGAGTTCGCCGGCGGCCTTGGTGAAGGAAAGATGCCGCGCCACCGCTTCGAACACCCGGATCGCCTGCAGCGGCGGAAGCTGTGAAACCTGCCGAGAGCTCAGGTCCGGCATAAAGCCTCCTTATGGGTCCTTATCGACGTTCGATTGGCAAAGGCCGCCGTCAAGACCGACATTCCCAGTCAACCCGTCATTCGGGTTCAGGATAGCGAAGGTTGACGAT
Organism: Mesorhizobium sp. M7A.F.Ca.ET.027.03.2.1; assembly: GCF_003999175.1. Lineage (NCBI taxonomy): Bacteria > Pseudomonadati > Pseudomonadota > Alphaproteobacteria > Hyphomicrobiales > Phyllobacteriaceae > Mesorhizobium > Mesorhizobium sp. M7A.F.Ca.ET.027.03.2.1. The sequence continues at coordinate 1,503 of NZ_RZOM01000609.1, forward strand.
CATGACCATGGCGCAGCAGAAATGCACTCCCGCTCCGGATCACCGCTGGTTTTCGTGGCTTACGGATGGATTCGGCTGGTTCGCGGTCAAAAAACGGGCACATCTCGACATCAGGGACCTGTCGCCGCATCTGCAGCGCGATCTCGGTTTTCTCGATGGCAATGACCCTTTCGGGCGGCACAGCTAGCGCGGCTGGTTTTATCGCAAATCAGGTGTGGTTCCGGTCAGATGTTGGCCAGCAGGGCGGCGGCGGTCCGTTCATCGGTGATGAGGCCGTTGATCAGCCGCCGGTTCGCGGCCGCCAGGATGCCTGGCAGCTTTCGTTCGCCCATGGCCAGTGCGATGACCAGCGATTTCTCGCGTGACGGAAGCGACGCCGACGACACCCGGTCGTTGGTGATGCCCTCGATCATGCGGCCCTCCCTGTCGAATACCCAGCCGACGATCTCGGCGATGCCGCCGGCCTTCTGCAGCGCCTTCAATTCGCTCTCCGAAATGAAGCCGTCTTCGTAGAGCGGCGCCTTTGGGCCGAGATCGCCGATGCCGATGAAGGTGACGTCGGCCTCGGCGGCAAGCGCAAGCGTCGGCTGGATCATCGGCTGGTTGAGCAGCATCTCGCGCTCCTCCGGCGACGAGGCGATGACCGGCAGCGGCATCGGGAACGAGCGCGCCTTGACCCTGTCGGCCATGGTGAAGATGACGTTGTAGAAGGCTGCCGAGCCGTCCGGCGAGATGTTGCCGGTCAACGACACCACCTTGTGCTGCGGGCATTCCATCGGCGGCAACTGCTCGATCGCCGCCTTCAGCGTGCGCCCGGTGCCGATCGCCATGACGATCGGGGTCGGTGACCGCAACCGCCGCTCGATCTCGGCGGCAGCCGCCTCGGCGATGCCGATCGTGGTCGAGGACGAATTGGGGTCGCTCGGCACCACCTCGACCAGATCGAGCGCAAAGCGCGATCTCAGCCGTGCCGCCAGATCGAGGCAGTTGGCGATCGGATGGTCGACGCGAACCTTGATCAAGCCCTCCGACACCGCCAGCGATACCAGCCGCTGCGCCGTTTGCCGCGAAATGCCGAGCGTCGAAGCGATCTGGTCCTGTGTGTTGCCGGCAACATAATAAAGCCAGCCGGCGCGCGCCGCATCGTCCAGCCTGTTGCTGCCACCATCCTGCCGGCTATTCAAAGTCCTGCCTCCCGAGACCGCCGGTCATGAGAGCGGCCCATGCCCACTTTCGCAGGGAACGGCCTGCTGCGCAATTGTCAATCTTGGGAGCAATTGCTTGCTGTCCATCGGCGTAGGCACGGCCAGTTTTTCTGCCTGTGTCGCCAAAGAGACTTGGCCGCGGTCCCGGCAGGCGGCAGGTTCTTGCGCTCCGAAGGTTTATCTCCCGGCTCAAACCCTTTAAGGGATGGCAAAAAGGAGCCTCACATGATGCCGCAAGCGGTTTTCTGGGACATGGACGGCACGCTGGTCGACAGCGAACCGCTGCACGAAGCAGCCCTGATGGCGGCGATGCGCAATGTCGGCCTTGTCCCGCCGGACGATCTGCATGAGCGCGTGCTCGGCGTTGCCGCCTGGCCGGTCTACGAGATGATGCGCGACGAGTTCGGCCTGGACCTGCCTTTCGACGACTGGATCGTGCGCAAATACGAACATTATCTGCCGTTGGTCGAGGGGCTGAAGCCGCGCCCCGGCGCGATCGAGATCTTCAACGAGCTGCGTGCAAGAGGCATCCAGCAGGCCGTGGTCTCGAATTCGGACCGGATGATCGTCGACGCCAATCTGAGCATGGTCGGCCTGATCTACCCCGGCATGAAGACGATCAGCCGCAACGATGTGCGCGAAGGCAAGCCGCATGCCGAGCCGTTCCTGCGCGCCGCCTATCTGGCCGATGTCGACCCTGCGCATGCCGTGGCGATCGACGACAGCTGGCCGGGCGCCATGGCGGGACTGGCGGCGGGCATGAAAACGATCTTCTGGCCGGAAAAGCCGATGGAAGGCCCGCCCGGCGCTATCGTCATCAACAGCACCGAGGAATTGCGGACTGAACTGGGGCTTTAAGCTTGGGGAAAGTGGGTGGCTCTTCCTGCGACGTCGATGATTGGCGAAACCGGCGAATAAGAGCTGTCCAGCCGATAGATGGGTAACAGTTTGAACCGGATAGATAGGTAACAGTTTTCCCCCTTATGATGGGTTCGCGGCAGCGCCAAGCGGTTGGGTTGGCGCGGCGCTGCGGCGAACCAGTTTCCTGT
>NZ_RZOM01000060.1:0-11958 GCF_003999175.1 Mesorhizobium sp. M7A.F.Ca.ET.027.03.2.1
ATGCACAATTGCCCTGCATCCACACCTTTAAGCCGGCTACCTGTTTCCCGCGGCGCGATGCGGCGCTATGTGGATGAAACTGGGAGATCGACCATGCTGGGCTGGTTCCGCAAGCTTTTGCCGCGCGAAGATCGCTTCTTCGACCTGTTCGAACGACATTCGCGCACCGTGGTCGGCGGCGCCGAGGCGCTGGAGCAGCTTCTCCAGGGCAGGGATATCGACCTCTGGTGCCAGAAAATCGTCGATCTCGAAGATGAGGCCGACCACATCACCGCGGAAGTCCTGCTGGCGGTGCGGCGCTCCTTCATCACGCCTTTCGATCGCGGCGACATCAAGGACCTGATCCAGTCGATGGATGATGCCATCGACATGATGCACAAGACGGTCAAGACGGTGAAGCTGTTCGAGCGCAAGGAATTCGATCCGCTGATGCAGGAAATGGGTGGCGTCATCGTCGCCGCCGCCAAGCTGGTGGCCGAGGCGATCCCGCTGCTCAACAAGGTCGCGACGCACACGGTGCGCCTCAACGCCATCGCCGAAGAGGTGATGCGCGTCGAAAGCCGGGCCGACGACCTGCACGAGCAAGGGCTGAAGGATCTCTTCAGGAAGCACGGCAGCAGCGATCCGATGGCGTACATGATCGGCAGCGAGATTTATGGCCAACTGGAAAAAGTGGTCGACCGCTTCGAGGACGTCGCCAACGAGATCAGCGGCATCGTCATTGAGAATGTCTAGGTGATGGAAGCCACCATTGCCTTTCCCGTGCTGGTCGGCCTCGTCGGCGTCGCGCTGTTCTTCGACTTTCTCAACGGCTTGCACGATGCCGCCAACTCCATTGCCACCATCGTCTCCACCCGCGTGCTAAGGCCGCAATACGCGGTATTGTGGGCGGCTTTCTTCAACTTCATCGCCTTCATGTTCTTCGGCCTCCACGTCGCCGAGACAGTGGGCAAGGGTATCGTCGATGTCAGCATCGTCACCCCGGCGGTCATCTTCTCGGCGCTCGTCGGCGCCATAGTCTGGAACATCGTCACCTGGATCGCCGGCATCCCGTCGAGCAGCTCGCATGCGTTGATCGGCGGCCTGGTAGGTGCCGGTGTGGCAAAGGCAGGCGTGGGCGCCATCGTCTGGACAGGGCTTGGCAAGACGGTTGCGGCAATCGTCCTGTCGCCAGCGACCGGCTTTATCCTGGCGCTCGTCCTGATTTTCGTCGTCTCGTGGCTCTTCGTGCGCCAGACGCCCTTTGCGGTCGACAGTACCTTCCGCGTCATGCAGTTCTTTTCCGCCTCGCTCTATTCGCTCGGGCACGGTGGCAATGACGCGCAGAAGACCATGGGCATCATTGCCGTGCTGCTCTATTCGCAAGGCATGCTCGGCGCGACTTTCCATGTACCGCTCTGGGTTGTCCTCACCTGTCAGGCGGCACTGGCGCTCGGCACCCTGTTCGGCGGCTGGCGCATCGTCCACACCATGGGCTCGAAGATCACGCGGCTGAACCCGATGCAGGGTTTTTGCGCCGAGACCGGCGGGGCGATCACGCTGTTTGCCGCGACCTGGCTCGGCATTCCCGTGTCGACCACGCACACCATCACTGGCGCCATCATCGGCGTCGGCGCAGCCCGCCGCGTCTCGGCCGTGCGCTGGGGCATTGCCGGCAACATCGTCATTGCCTGGATCGTCACCTTGCCGGCCACCGCTTTGATTTCTGCGCTCACCTACCTGGCGGTTGGCCTGGCGAGGTGACGTAAAGAAATCTACCTGTCCACAAGGTTCAGGATGTTGCCGTCCGGGTCCTTGAACCAGGCGACCTTCATTCCGTAACCGACGTGGAGATCGCCCTCCAGCGTCAAGCCCGGCATCTCATAGTGCTCGAAGGTGACGCCCTTCGTCTTCAGTTCCTTGACGATGCTGCCGATCTCGTCGCCAACCATCCATGTCACCGCTGTCGCCTTGTTGGTTCCGGCAAATTGGGAGTGATAGACGTTGATGGTGGTATCGCCGCTTTTGTAGACGATCAGTTCGCCGCCCTCATCGTGCACCTGTTTCAGGCCAAGCGTTCCCTCATAGAAAGCCTTGGCTTTCGCGAGATCCTTCACCGCGAGATTGGCCGTTGCATTGCTGTTTGCGAGCATGATGGTCTCCTTTCCTGGTTGTCGACCCCGTGCTGGTCACCGAAATAGGTCGCCGCGATCGTTTGACGACTGTCGCTCGACCTGATTGTTGGCCGCATCGGCGCTCGATTATCTGGAAGACGTTTGGCGCGGATGAAATCCGACAGGACCCGCCGCTTTTCCAGGCACGCCAAGGCAGCCATTGCTCCACGGCTTGGTTCTGTCCGGAAACTGCATTATCTCAGGTGCAAGCTGCATCTCAGGCGCAAGCTGCGTAAGGAAAAACTGCCATGTCCGTCACCAAGGAAATCGTCACCGAGCGTCTGAAGACGGTCAACGGGCCGGATTTCACCGGCAACATCGTCGACCTCGGCATGGTTTCGGAGATTTTCATCGCCGACGGGAAGGTCTTCTTCTCGATTACCGTTCCCGCCGCTCGTGCCCAGGAAATGGAGCCGCTGCGCGCCGCCGCCGAGCGCGTCGTCAAGGCAATCCCCGGGGTCGCCGGCGCGGTCGTCGCGCTGACGGCCGAGAAGAAGGGCGGCGGCATGGAGGCGCCGGTTCCGTCGCGCCCCGCACCCAGGCCCGTTCCGCCGGCTGCGCCCGCTGCCGCCGCGCCGCGTGCGGCTCCGCACGCGCCCGCCTCGCACAGTTCGGGCAAACGTGGCGTGCCCGGTATCGAGGCGATCATTGCCGTTGCTTCCGGCAAGGGCGGCGTCGGCAAGTCGACCACCGCCGTCAACATCGCGCTCGGCCTCGCCGCCAACGGCCTGCGCGTCGGCGTGCTGGATGCCGACATCTACGGACCGTCCATGCCCAGGCTGCTCAACATCCACGGCCGGCCGCAGACCGTCGACGGCAAGATCCTGAAACCAATGGAGAATTACGGCCTGAAGGTAATGTCGATGGGTTTCCTCGTCGACGAGGAAACGCCGATGATCTGGCGCGGCCCGATGGTGATGTCGGCGCTGACGCAGATGCTGCGCGAGGTCGAATGGGGCCGTCTCGACGTGCTCGTCGTCGACATGCCGCCCGGCACTGGCGACGCGCAGTTGACCATGGCCCAGCAGGTGCCGCTGGCTGGTGCTGTCATCGTCTCGACGCCACAGGATCTGGCCCTGATCGACGCGCGAAAAGGCCTCAACATGTTCAAGAAGGTCGACGTCCCGTTGCTCGGCATCGTCGAGAACATGAGCTATTTCATCGCCCCGGACACCGGCAAGCGCTACGACATCTTTGGCCATGGCGGCGCCCGCCGCGAGGCCGAGCGCCTCGGCGTCACCTTCCTCGGTGAGGTGCCGCTCGAAATGGGCATTCGCGAAAGCTCGGATGCCGGCACGCCGGTTGTCGTCTCCAAGCCCGATGGCCCCGAAGCGAAAATCTACCGCGACATCGCTTCGAAGGTCTGGGACCGGGTCAACGAAGAGCGTGGTGCTGCGGCAGCCGCCGTGCCGAATATTGTGTTCGAGTGATGCCCGCTTGAGGGCTCAGCCGCCGACCTTTTCGCCGAACGACGAAAAAAACTGTCCGGCCAGTTTCTTCGAGGTCGATTCGATCAGGCGGCTGCCGAACTGGGCGATCTTGCCGCCGACATCGGCCTTGGCCGCGTAGCTCAATATCGTGGCGTCGGGTCCGTCTGCCGTCAGCGTCACGTCGGCGCCACCCTTGGCGAAGCCGGCAATGCCGCCCTTGCCTTCGCCCTGGATGGTGTAGGAGTGCGGTGGCTTCAGGTTCTTCAGCGTCACTTCGCCGTTGAACGTCGCCTTGATCGGCCCGATCTTGACCACCACGGTCGCCGCCATCTCGGTCGGCGACTTCATCTCCAGGCTCTGGCAGCCGGGAATGGTCGCCTTCAAGACCTCGGGATCGTTCAGCGCTTCCCACACTTTTTGCAGCGGTGCGGCAATGCGCTCCTCGCCTTCGATCACCAAAGCCATGAAAACCTCCCGGACAAGACTGTCCGAACCCGTAACGCACGGCTTGGTGCGTGTCTATCGCACCAAAGTCCGGTTGCGACCGCACGCCCTCTTGCCTGCTCCCGCGCGTTGCCATATCGATTTGTCTTACAAATACGGAGACCATGATGGCAGGCGCCCCCACCCATAAGAAAAAATTTCGCTCGCAGGAGTGGTTCGACAATCCCGACAATCCGGGCATGACGGCGCTCTATCTCGAGCGCTATCTCAATTACGGCCTGACGCGCGCCGAACTGATGTCCGGCAAGCCGCTGATCGGCATTGCCCAGACTGGCTCGGATCTGTCGCCTTGCAACCGCCACCATATCGAACTCGCCAAGCGCGTGCGCGAAGGCATCGTCTCGATGGGCGGCATTCCGTTCGAATTCCCCTGCCATCCGATCCAGGAGACCGGCAAGCGCCCGACCGCGGCACTTGACCGCAACCTTGCCTATCTCAGCCTGGTCGAGGTGCTCTACGGCTATCCGCTCGATGGCGTCGTGCTGACCATCGGTTGCGACAAGACGACACCGGCCCTGCTGATGGCGGCGGCCACCGTCAACATCCCGGCGATCGCCCTGTCGGTCGGCCCGATGCTCAATGGCTGGCACAAGGGCAAGCGCACCGGCTCCGGCACCATCGTCTGGGAATCACGCCAGCGCCTGTCGGCCGGCGAGATCGATTATGACGAGTTCATGGATATCGTCGCCTCGTCGGCGCCGTCCACCGGCTATTGCAACACCATGGGCACCGCCACCACGATGAACTCGCTGGCCGAGGCGCTTGGCATGCAGTTGCCAGGCTCGGCCGCCATTCCCGCGCCCTACCGCGAGCGTGGCCAGATCTCCTATGAGACGGGAAAACGCATCGTCGAGATGGTGCATGAGGATCTGAAGCCGTCCGACATCATGACGAGAGAGGCTTTCGAGAACGCCATCGTCGTCAATTCGGCCATTGGCGGCTCGACCAACGCGCCTATCCATCTCAACGCCATCGCCCGCCACCTTGGGGTCAAACTCGACAATGACGACTGGCAGACGGTCGGCCTCAATGTGCCGCTGCTGGTCAATTTGCAGCCGACGGGCGAATACCTCGGCGAGGACTACCATCATGCCGGCGGCGTGCCGGCGGTCATCGCCGAACTGATGAAGGGCGGGCTGTTGCCGCATCCCGGCGCGCGCACCGTCAACGGCAAGTCGATCGGTGAGAACAGCGAGGGCGTTGCCAACGAAAATCCCGACGTCATCCGCTCTGTCGCCAAGCCGCTGAAGGCCAATGCCGGCTTCATCAATCTTCGGGGCAATCTGTTCGATTCGGCGATCATGAAGACCAGCGGCATCTCGCCGGAATTCCGCGAGCGCTATCTGTCCAATCCCAAGGATCCCGAAGCTTTCGAAGGTAACGCCATGGTTTTCGACGGGCCGGAGGATTACCACGCCCGCATCGACGACCCGGCGCAAGGCATCGACGAACACACCATCCTGTTCATGCGCGGCGCCGGCCCGGTCGGCTATCCCGGCGGTGCCGAGGTCGTCAACATGCAGCCGCCGGCCTATCTCATCAAGAAGGGCATCCACGCGCTCGCTTGCATCGGTGACGGCCGCCAGTCGGGCACGTCGGGTTCGCCCTCGATCCTCAACGCCTCGCCGGAAGCCGCGATCGGCGGCGGACTGGCGCTGCTCAAGACGGGCGACCGGGTTCGCATCGACTTGCGCAAGGGCACGGCCGACATCCTCGTCACCGACGACGAGATCACCCGGCGCCGCGCCGAGTTGCAGAACAATGGCGGCTTCCACTATCCCAAGCACCAGACACCCTGGCAGGAGATCCAGCGCGGCATGGTCGCGCAGTTCTCGGAGGGGATGGTGCTGAAGCCGGCGGTGAAATACCAAGATGTCGCGCACACCAGCGGCGTGCCGCGGGACAATCATTGATTCTGGATCGACGGATGGCGGCTTGATCAAATCAGGCCGCCATCGGTTTTCCGGTCAGCGTGTTGCATCCCGGCCGGGTAGGTCGAGAACGGTCACCGTCCTTGACAAGCGCGCCCAACAAATCCACCATCATGACAAGGGGTGCATCGCGACGACCCCGTGAGGCGTCAGCCCAACGTTCGCGTCCAAGCTTCTCTTTTCAGGAGGTGGACGCCATGCCGTCAACAACCGCTATCACCGTACCGCAATTGTCCCGGCTCATAGGTCTGCCGGGTGCACCTGTCATCATCGATGTTCGCATCGAAGAAGATTTCGAAGCCGATCCGCGCCTGTTGCCGGCCTCGTGCCGGCGCGATTTCAAAACCGTTTCGACCTGGGCCGCTGCATTCGCCGGCAAGCCTGTGGCCGTCGTCTGCCAGAAGGGGCAAAAGCTCTCGCAAGGCGTCGTCGCATGGCTGCGCCATGAGGGGATATCAGCCGAATCCCTTGAAGGCGGCTTTGAGGCCTGGCGCGATGCCGGGGGGCTTCTGGTCCGCACCGCCAAGTTGCCGCCACGCAATGAAAAGGGCGCCACCGTCTGGGTGACGCGATCCCGCCCGAAGGTCGACCGCATCGCTTGCCCATGGCTGATCCGGCGTTTCCTCGACCCCGACGCGGTGTTCCTGTTTGTCGAACCCGCTGAAGTATTGGCTGTTGCCGACCGCTTTCAGGCCGTGCCGTTCGACATCGACAATGTGTTCTGGAGCCATCGCGGCGAACGCTGCACCTTCGACACGATGATCGAGGAGTTCGGGTTGGAATCCGGGGCGCTCGATCGCCTGGCGTTGATCGTGCGCGCGGCCGACACCGCAAGCCTCGACCTGGTGCCCCAGGCGGCCGGTTTTCTGGCTGCCTCGCTCGGTCTGTCGCGTATGTTCCGCGACGATTTGGAACAACTGGAAGCAGGCATGCTGCTCTACGACGCGTTCTTCCGCTGGTGTCGCGACGCCACCGAAGAAACGCACAACTGGCCCGCTGCAGGTAAACCATCATGACCATTCTTGTCCCCGACAATAAGGCGGTGACCGTCGAGCCGCCGGCTGCGCCGACCTTCGCGGAAGCCACGAAGGTCTGGGCGAAAATCGGATTGCTCAGCTTTGGCGGACCGGCCGGGCAGATCGCGCTGATGCACAAGGAACTGGTCGAGGAGCGGCGCTGGATCGGGGAACGGCGTTTCCTGCATGCGTTGAATTACTGCATGCTGCTGCCTGGCCCGGAAGCCCAGCAACTCGCCATCTACATCGGTTGGCTGCTGCACAGGACGGCCGGTGGCCTTGTTGCCGGCATCCTGTTCGTCGTGCCGGGCGCGCTCGTCATGCTCGCCTTGAGCAGCCTGTACGTCCTCTATGGCGACATGCCGCTCGTCGCGGCGCTGTTTTTCGGGGTGAAGGCGGCGGTGCTCGCCATCGTCATCGAGGCGGTGATCCGGATCGGGCGACGCGCCCTCAAGAACCGGGTCATGGTGTCGACCGCGGTCGCGGCGTTCATTGCCATCTATGCGTTGAATGTGCCGTTTCCGCTCATCGTCCTTCTCGCCGGCCTGACGGGATGGCTGGGGGACCGCGTTGCTCCCGGCCTGTTTTCCGGCTCGGCCCATGGCAAGGACGGTGTTGCCGACTCCAAGGGAGCGGTCGACCTGATGTTCGAGCGGGGCGAACTGGCCCATGTCAAACCGACCAAATGGCACGCGCCGCGCACCCTCGCCATCTGGCTGCCGATCTGGCTCGGGCCTGTTCTTTTGATCTGGTGGTTCACCGGCTCCGCAAGCGTCTGGACCGAGATAGGCCGGTTCTTCAGCCTGATGGCTGTCGTCACCTTCGGTGGCGCCTATGCGGTGCTCGCCTATGTCGCCCAGGCAGCCGTCCAGTCCTTCGGCTGGCTGGCGCCGGGTGAAATGGTCGACGGTCTTGGACTTGCAGAAACGACGCCAGGACCGCTCATCCTGGTGCTGCAGTTCGTCGGCTTCATCGCCGCGTTCCGCCATTCCGGCTCGCTCGACCCGTTACTTGCCGGATCGCTGGGGGCGCTGCTCACCCTGTGGGTGACGTTCACGCCCTGCTTCTTCTGGATATTCCTCGGGGCGCCCTACATCGAGGCCTTGCGCGGCAACAAGGCATTGTCGGCCGCACTGGGCGCGATCACTGCCGCAATTGTTGGGGTGATCATGAATCTGGCCCTATGGTTTGCTTTGCATGTCATTTTCCGTGAGGTGCACGCGACGGGGCTTGGCATGAACGTGCCGGTGCTTTCGTCCATCGACTGGCGTGCGGCCTTGCTATCCGTGGCCGCCATGGTCGCCATCCTGAAGCTGAAAGTCGGCATGCTGCCGACACTCGCGCTATCCGCCCTTGCAGGGGTCTTGCTGGCGGCGGCTGGTTAGCCAGCACCGCCTTTGTAATCCGCTTGCCCACCACATAAGTGGGCTGGAAACGGAAGGAAACATCATGGCCGGACGGCGCTCTTCCCTCGGCTTCCTCGGAATGTTCGGCCGTTCGGGCGACTTGAGGCAGCTCGACGATGCCTTGCGCGGCGCCGATCTGCATCCAGCCCTTGTGCCGGAGGGCGTGAAGCTTACCATCGTCAACCTGATGAAGGATCGCTGGCCCGACGAGCCGCCGCCGGGCACCTATGCGTCGGTGGCACAATTATGCAGCTATTGCATCGCGGGTCCGGAAACCTTCGAGCAAGCCAATGGCCATGAGCGGACGCTGGAAGCCGAGCGTCGCATCGAGGCGGCGCTTGAAACCGGCGACAGCCTCGACGCGCAGATCGTGCTGATGACGCTGCATGCCAAGCTCATCAACGCTGAAGTCGTCGACCGATACGGGCTCAGCGCGGAATGACGCGAAAGGCAAGATCTGCCTGATCCCCCGCGGCAGCCGAGCCGATCAGGCCCGGCTGATCTCCTCGAGATACCAGCCGATGTAGCGCAGTTCGTTGTATTCCATCGGCGCGATCGGTCCGGGCACGAAATAGTGCGAACGCACGCCGCCCGCGGTGTGCTCGATGATCTTCTTGTCCTCTTCGGTGGTGACCTTCCACAGCCAGGTCAGCTTCTCCAGATCGTAGTCCTGGCCCTCGACCGCGTCGCCGCGCACCAGCCAGATCAGCTCCATCTCACAGGTACCAGCTGTTTTCGGGATGAAACGATAGATCATGCCGTGATCGGGATAACAGACGAGAAAGGTCGTACCGCCAAGATGGATCGATGTCACGCCACCATCATAGTCGGTGAAACGGCCCATCAGCGGCGCGACCGGCGAGCCGTCCTTGCTGCCGCTGGAAACGCCGTCATAGAGCGCATAGCGGAAAGTGTGGATCGCCTCCTGTCCGGCGGCCGAGTTCTGCCAGCGGTTGGCGCTGCCGATCTCGATGCCGAGCGCGCAGGTGCGTTGCTCCATCGCCGCATTGAGCTGCTCGATCATCTCGGCCGGTTTTTCCAGCGCATGCGTCTGCGAATATTCCGGATGCGCCGGCCCGCAATGGTAACATTCGACATAGTTCTCGACGGCGAGCTTCCAGTTGGCGTCGAGCGCATAGGACTGACGATACGCCACCTTGGCGTCGCCCCAGCCATATTGGCCGCAACTCGTGCGCAGCGACTGTTCGATCGGATCGAAATCGAGCGGCGTCTCGGCGAAGGAAATGAAGACCAGCCCGGAAGCGACGCGGACATGAAGCTTCTTCAGCCCGTGCGCCGAGCGGTCGAAATCCTTTGGCATCAGGCGCGCGGCACGCAAGGATCCGTCATTGGAATAGGCCCATGCGTGGTAGGGGCACACGAACATCTTCGCATTGCCCTTCTCCTTGGTGCAGACCTCGGCACCACGGTGGCGGCAGACATTGAGCATGGCATGCACGGTGCCATCCATGCCGCGCGTCAGGATGACCGCCTCGTCACCCAGCTTGAACAGCTCGAAATCGCCCGGGTTCGCGATGACGCTGGCATGCGCCAGGCAGTGCCAGTGGCGGCGAAAGACACGTTCCATGTCGCGCTCGAAGATCGCCGAATCATGATAGAAGGCACGCACCAGGCCGTGACCTGGCCGATGAGATGCCACCAGCCGATCGATCGCGTCGCCGTCGGTGGGTGCTTGCTGGATAGGATGCACACTCATTTGTCGTTCTGCCCGATGGTTGATCCCGGAGCAATTCCAGGAAAAGTGTGAAGCGGTTTTCTGTTAGGAATTGCGTCAAACGAAGAGCGCAATTCCAGGAAAAGTGTGAAGCGGTTTTCCGTCCTGAATTGGCTCCGGGTGGTGGCTGTATGGCTGCACGAACTCGTCTCCGGTCAGCCGCCCATTTGCGTGCGCGGCAGGTGGATCAGGTTGCCGAAGCGGGCACGCAATCTGTCGTCGACCTGTTTTGGCACGTGGCGCGGAAATCGCTCGGCAAGAATGCGTTTCTTCTCGGTGATCGCACGCAGCAATATATCAGGCCGGCCTTTTTCGTTCCATTCCTTCGGCGAGGAACGATCGCCGAGGGCGGGATAGAAGTGCTCGGTCTGCATCAGCTTGAGCGTTTGTTCGTTGTCGAGATAGTGGCCCGGCCCCTTGAGGCAGACCTCGGCGATGCTGTCGATCGACAGGGCCTCGTCAGTCACGTCGATGCCACGCGCGCAGCCCAGGCAATGACCGAGCATGTCGTTGTCGATGACCAGGCTCTCCAGGCAGAAGCCGAGCAGCGAGGCATGCATGCCGGCCGCCTCGTAGACGAGGTTGAGGCCGGAGAGGCCGGCCATCACATTGGTGATGCCCTTTTCGTAGCCGGACTGAATATCGGGCAATTTCGAATCCGTCATGCCGGCGGCGGAGCCACCGGGCAGGTCGTAGAATTGCGCCATCTGGGCACAGGCCGCCGTTGCCACCGACTGCTCGGCCGACCCGCCCGCCATGGCGCCGGTGCGCAGGTCCGACATGAACGGCCATGCGCCGAAGATCGCCGGATGGCCGGGCTTGAGCGCGTTGACATAGACCAGGCCGGCCAGCACTTCGGCCACTGCTTGCACGACGGCGCCGGCCATCGCCGCGGGTGCCGTGGTGCCGGACTGGCCGGTCGACAGCAGCAGGATCGGGATGCCGCCTTCGACGCAGGCCTCAAGCACGCCGCAGGCATCCTCGGCGAACTTCATTGGCGGCACGACGAATGAGTTGGAGTTGGAAACGAACGGCCGGGCACGGAAATTCTCCTCGCCGCCGGCGATGGCGTACAGCATTTCAAGCGCAGGCTTCACGTTCTCACGCACGGTGAAGGATGTTCCGACGTGCTTCGATGTTCCCATCACACAGGCATAAAGCGTGTTGAAATCCATCTCGAGCGGATCGGCGATGTCGCGCGCCACCATCGGCCGCTGGAAGAAATGGATGTTGTCCAGCCCGTCGACGATGCGGGCGGCATCATAAATATCCTGCAGCTTGGACTCGCGGTACTCGCGCTTCTCCAGATCCACCAGGTGCACGGCGATGCCTGCCGTGCCGTAGTGCACGCGCTTGCCCTGGACCACCATGTCGTGCCTGGGGTCCTGGCCATGAAGCGTGAAATGTCGTGCCGCCCGCTTGATGGTGTCGAGCACGAGCGCGCGCGGAAAGCGGACCCGGCCATCGTCGCCGTGGACCGCCCCCACCTTGGTCAGCACCTTTATGCAGGAAGGAATGGCGTTGGCGAAACCCACTGTCTCCAAAAGCGTCATCACGCCCTCGTGGATACGCTCGCGGTCATCCCCGCGCAGCGGCCCGTAGCCGCCGCCCTCGATGGCCTTGTGCTGGGGTCTGGTATCCTCCACCAGGGGAGATGATCGCATGGCATGTCCTGTTTCGCGAAGACCGGAGCGCTGCGGACGACGGTTCGCCGGCGTGTCCTGCTGTTCGACAGCCACTGGCATGGAAGCACTCCACCGTCGTCGGCAGGAACTCGTGGCGG